>NZ_JAUBVJ010000004.1:181246-193487 GCF_036702785.1 Microcoleus sp. AR_TQ3_B6
CTTTCTCTGTCAAACGATTTTAGATTTTAGATTTTAGATTTTATCCACAGATAAATCTGGGTTTTCACTAACATCTAAATCTTATTTTCCTGTCAAACGATTTTAGATTTTAGATTTTATCCACAGATAAATCTGGGTTTTCACTAACATCTAAATCTTATTTTCCTGTCATTAGATTTTAGATTGAATCCACAGATTAACTTCAGAGATGAATCTGAGGGCTTGAACTAATATCTAATTTTTTTTGCTTTCCACGACGACAGAAGTCGAGGAATTGCATTTGTTTTTGTGTGAGGTCAAACCAGCGAGTAAAAACCTAAATTCTTTACTCTAATTAAACCTTTCTAGTTGCTATCTTGTCCTGCCAAAATTGGACGAATAGCAAACACCAAAGGTCTGGTCTCGAAGTTTTGGAATCGAACTTCTAGAGCATAAGTCTTGTTCGGTTGTGGGTCAAACAACTCCACACTTAAATGCCCGGAATTCGGACGATGTGCAGTTGCTTCGGCATCTCCTCCCTTGAGTTCCAAACTTCCTCCCCCCGGAAATTGGCACTCCACTCTTAAACACGGCATTGGCTGTTCTCTGTTGGGGTTCGACAGGTATTGAGCCTCCAAACTCAGCGAACCCAAACCTGTCAGCCACTCTCGCGAAACCGGCGGCTGATTCACAGGACAATCCAAAGTTAGAGACTCCATGATTTCCTTGGCGGCCAACAGCGACAGCACCATTTGTTGATCGGTACTCGCCGCTTCGTAAGTCGGGAAATCTTCTAAATCTAGAAATCCCCGCAAAGAACCTCTGAGCACTAAACCAGCTAATTCGTTGAGTTCCTGAGAATGGCCCGGAAATAAGCCATCTACAGCGCGAACTAATTTCGAGCCTTCCCGCAGCGACGACATTACCAGTTCCTGACAAGGTTCTAGCAGTTGAGCAAAAACCCCTTGGGCGATCGGAATTGGCAGGCGGCCCCACCTGATATTTTGTAGTTGGGGAGTCCAGACGTGCAGGGGGGGAACCCATTGCGGGGCTACATCGTCTGGGTAATCGTGGTCGTAGCTTTTGAATTCTGTTTCCCAGGGGAACAGTGGCGGGTTGGATTCAATTTCGGCTCTAAGCCTTTGTTTTAACAAGGTCTGAAAACGGTCTTGCACGGTCGGTATATCTCCAATTGTCTGCGGTTGTGCGGGTGCATTGCTGTGCGCCCCCACTTGATAGTCCAGCGGGTCTGGTTCGTCCCATTCCCAGTATTCCACCCCGGAATTCTCTTCTGTAGCGCCCCACTCTTCTGAGCGAGGGGGCGGATTGAGGTTTTCCTCATCTTCGCTAGAGGCATTGGCGATGGGCGCCTGTAATATCCAGTCTAAAAAATGACGCTCGAAAGCCTCTGCATCCCTGTTCGTTTCGTTATTCATCACTAGATGCCCCTTCTCCGGAATCTGAACGATTTCGTAATTCCCAGGCAAGTTCCAGCAATTTAAACCACCGTTTCTGTACCTGGGCGACCGTGCTGCCGAGGGTTTGCGCGATCGCTGGCTCTGACAGACCTTGTTGTTTCAACTTTAGCAAACGCTGTCCCTCTGGACCTATTTGCTCGCCAAAAACCTGCCACTGAGAAGGCAGCAAACCCAGATTGCGGTCTAAGTCTGCTTCCAGCCACTGGTGAACGAGTTCCCAGCGGTGCGACATGGCGAACCTGAGCAAATGATACTTGAAGCGCTGCTGCAAATAGTCTCTTTGGCGGGGAGTTATGCCCAAAAGCGACTCTATTTCATTAGTCGGCAAGTCTTGCAAGCGCAGCACGAAGTAATCGGCACAGTCTTGTTGATTGCGCTCTTTCAAGTAAGCCACTAATTCGTCAATCACGTTTTGCCGCAGAGATTCTGACTCGTCACCTAGCGGACGAATTGCCGCCGAACCCTGTCCGGCCATCGCTTCCCGCACCGAGTGTACGGAGGTGTCGTTCCAAGTTTGGTCGGAATCTGAAGCCCCTCCGTCGGCGGCTTGTTCCATATCTACGGAGGTTTCTTTGGGCTGCTGCTGGGAAAATGTTTGGGCCCGTAAAATAATTAGTTGCTGGCTGCGGTTCCGAGGTAAAGGTATGCGCCGCTTGCCGAAGCGCTCTACAAAAGCCATGTACTCTGCTAGTTCTAAGCGAGTGCGGGGACTGTAGGTTGGTGGTAGTTGGGTTTCGCGCCGGAATGCCTTTAAAGCTTCGAGATAAAATCCTTGCAAAAAATCTTTGATCAGTTCTACTCGCCCCTGATAGCTAGACTGCACCTGCGGAGGAGTGATGTAGCGATAGACGATCGCGCTGAGGGTACTGTGCAATTCTACTCGCCCGGGTCCGGAGCCTAAATTGTAATAATGTAGGCATTGTTGCAAGCGGTGCTGAGCAAGGCTCTGGGCTGAACCTTCTATATCTCCGGAGGCTTGAATCCGCTGGCTTTCAGTGCATATCCTGTTGACTTCTGCTGCGAGTCGCCCTGCTACATCTTGGCAGTTCTGCTCAGACGCGCGAGTGGACTTTTTGAGTTCGTCTAACAGCAGTTCAAATATGGTTTCCACGCTCTGGCAGATTTCCCGCATGATGGTTTACAGCTAACAATGAAAATACCACAGTTATTGACACTCCCCGGCCTAAAGGCGCGAGGATTCTTGGATCAATCAGTCGATTTGCTCGTTGATGCTGCCATCAAAGAGTAGAGATCGGTCTGTCCCCAAGCGTTGATTTCGGTGTGCCCCACCGTATTTAAATTGATACCTGCCTGCTTCAATCCTTTAGCAAGAATATTTCTACCAGCATTACGATCGCGATCTAGTATCGTTCCGCAACCACAAATATGGGTGCGGGTTGACAGCGTTTTCTTAACAAGATTGCCACAATTTGAACACTCTTGGGAAGTGTACTGAGGTGGAACAGCAATTATAGTTTTGCCATACACTTTCCCAAAGTATTCCAACCATTGAGAAAATTGTGACCGCGCGGAGTCGCTAATTGATTTAGCAAGTTTATGGTTCTTAACCATATTTTTAACCTGAAGTTCTTCGTAGGCTACAAAATCGTTAGATTTTACCGCGCCGGGCGTCGTCTTTATGGCGAAGTCTTTACGCTGCCTAGTGACTTTCAAGTGTTTTCTTGCTAACTTGTTAATCGCTTTTTTCCGATTGCCAGAACCTTTCTTCTTTCGAGAAACCCGCTTCTGCAATCTTTTCAAAGCCTTTTCACTTTTTCGGAGATAGCGAGGGTTGGGGACCGTTTCGCCATCGCTGTCGGTATAAAAGTGATTTAACCCCACATCTATCCCAATAGTTTTGCCAGTAGAAATGAGTTCCTTTTTTCGCTCTACGTTGATGCAGAATTGGGCGTAGTATCCATCGGCACGACGCACAATTCTGATTTGTTTAATCTCACCGGCTGCATAAAAATGCAAATCCCGACTACCGATTAGTTTGAACTTTCCATCACCAAAACCGTCCTTAAGTGTCAAGCATCTTTTGTCGGTAGAAAGCCCCCAGCCTGTAGTTTTGTATTCAACGGAGCGAGTGTGCTTCTGGAACTGCGGGTATCCCTTTTTCCCTGGTTTCTTAGCTTGGCAATTAGCAAAGAAACGTTGGATAGCAAAAATGGCACGTTGGGCCATCGCTTGACGTGCCATCGAATTAAGCTTACCTGCCCATTCAAACTCTTTTGCCATGATGGCGCATTGTTTGTACAGATCAACTAGCTTGACTCCTTGATTGTCTATCCCGTATCTAACAGTTTTGTTTCGGACAAATTGAGCTGTTCTGATCATCTCGTCGATGATCCGATATTGCTTCGCTTTGCCTTTCAACTTAAACTCTAAAACTATCATGATAACAGCTTATCACTTTTATGAAAACTTTTGCTCGCAAAATCTATATGTTTAACAATTTTTTACGCCTTGCGGAAATTAAAGCCGTCCTAGAAGGACGGGGCTTTAGACCCAATTTTTTGGTAAAAGTATGGATCGATCTTTCCTACCGCTACTTTAGCCCGTATTCCCCACATAGGACAAACTGTAATGCTCTCGATCTCCTCCTCGCTGCAAACACTGATGACTGCTTTTTTTTATCTGTCCTGGACGCGCCATCCGCTAAAAACCAGGTTTCAAGAGTTGTCACTGCCACGATGGTTCATCAGAGGGTCTGGTTTGACAAAGCCTTCATGCACCTGCTGGCCCAAAACGCTACACTGCGGTTGATAGCTTCGGCAAGCGTGCTGTCGTGGTCACAGCAGCAAGTGTTCTTGAACGTGAAGCGATCAAACAGGTTCTCTCTTTCGGTCTACCAGATGGGACAAAGGGTTTCACGGCTGTATTCGATCGACAAGCGATCGAATACAGCGGCCATCCTATTGGTTGGCTCAATTGGTATCGACGGTTGAGCAAGGACGATCGGCGATTATCGGCTTCCTCACAGCCCACGATCTACATCTCCCTAATTCGGCTTATCGCTCTTGTGTCAATCTCCGAAGATTATAATCCCTAAAAATTGCTCAAACCCAATTGCCGTAGATGGATAGAGCCCGTGCTGCTCGACTACCCTTAATTGTATCGATGAATATTGCGGTTTTTATTGAAATTTGTTTTTAGATGTTAAAAGTTTTGAGGCATTTAAGCATCTACATCTAGGGATGCTCTCCTCTATACCGCATAAAACTCAACTAGCGATTGCCAAAGTGGTAGGATTAGCTAATGAACAATCCTTACATCACTTTATAACTCAATCTTATGGGCAAGTTCAGCATTTAAGAAACCCACGATTATCTTTGTTTATATAAGCCGAGTTTAACACTATTAAGGGTTCCATCCTAGAAATGTTTCTACTTTCCGGGCTGAACCATTTAAGTAGTCTGCCCCCACTTTTGCCATAAAGTCTCGACCGCTCTCGCCCGTCTGTTTCTTGGGAGCATCCTTGAACGTCGATTTCACGGTTTCAGTCAATATTATTTCTAGCATCCCCATCACAGAGGTCAGCAACGCTCAGGTCAGAAACTCTGTTTCCTAGCCTTCTAGAATAACTGGGGTTATATTTAATTGCAAGTCCCCTATACCGTCATTTAAAGCAGCCCGCACAATTAAGTGTGTGGGATTTTGGTTAACTTGGACATAAATTCCTTGATTATTACTAACAATCAGAGTGCAGCCTTTTTCTCTAGCGGGATTGAGGGGGATTCGCCGGCAGCCCAATCGCTGTGTTCGCTAAACAAAGGCAGTCCGGAACAATAAGTTTCATGGCATCTATCTAAGGGTATCTATATTGCGATAAATTTAACCGGAAATCCAGATATTTTACTAAAGTGTGAGGGTCTTCGATCGTCCTCTAGGTTGATGTAAGTGGCTGGCGAAATTTGTTTTAATAAATATAAAGTTAGAGTTGAAGGAACCATTTCAATGCGTAAGTTAAACATAGGTCTATCTGACGAGCAGCGTGCAGGCGTTATCGAACTATTGAATCACGACCTGGCAGATGCTTATCTGCTGTTAATCAAAACCAAAAAGTATCACTGGGATGTAGTGGGCCCGCAGTTTAGATCGCTCCACCAGTTGTGGGAAGAACACTATCAGGCCTTAACACTAAATATCGATGCTATGGCCGAACGGGTGAGAACTTTAGGTGGCTATCCAATTGGTACTGCTGAGGGTTTTCTGAAGTATGGCTCGATTAAAGAACATATCGGCGATTTGCCTTTGGCTACGGAAATGGTATCGCGTTTAGTTGACGACCACGAACTGATTATTCGCAATCTCCGCCAACACGTCGAACAGTGCGGTGAAGAGTTTAAGGATGACGGAACCGCAGACTTTTTGACTGGTTTGATGGAACAGCACGAACAAATGGCTTGGATGTTGCGATCGTTTATTGAAGGGGAATCTCTTTCGCCAGACGGCCAGCAGCCACAAGCTCAAACTCCTACAGCTTCTCACGCTTAGAGAGCAATACTGAAGTGGCAAATAGTTATCTACACTTACCTATACTTATTTAGTTTAGGTAAGTTGACTGTGGCTTACACTCCGTGCGATCCATACTTGAGAACCTTTGGCGATCGGGGGATAGCCTACTTAACTTGGGGATTAGCTGTCTACCCAATAGCGTAGGAAAGTAAATACTACTTATCTCATCTAAGCCTAAGGCGAAGAAAGATAAGTTTGGATAGGTTTTACGAAGCGGATTAGGTAGACGGAAGAAGTCCGATGTCAGTCGGAAGGAGGAAGAAGGAAGAATGGAAAATTTAGATTTTTTTATTTAACCCTCTTTCCTGATTGTCGATCGAGCAACCAGACACAATTAAACGCCCTCTAGCTTCCTCAAAAACCCGGTTTATTCAAAAAACCGGGTTTTTCAATGTTGGGTTTATATCATGTCCGCTCGATCGCCCATAATACATAGGGGCCCGTTTGTGAGATTGTTCGTTTTTGGCAAATATTATTGGCTCACGGGCCCCTACAGGAATCAGGGTAATCCACCGGACAAGATATTATTTAGATTTTCGATTGGCTAAACTGTTGAATCGCATTCTTTCGTATACCTGCGACGGCAGTATGGTGTGAACTTTGGTTCGCGTCTCAATCCTAGCAAGTGTCGTCCCTTCACCCGATTCTGATGCTTGTTGTAACTCTACCGCTGATTCATTTGGTGCTGGAACTATTATTTTTAATATACTTTCTATTGACAACAGATACAAATTGTGGCGCAAAAGTGCCATTAATAAATCTTCTTTGAAAGCTCGATACAGCCAAGATAATGTACTCCGGTGATTGCCACTGCGGTTGCTTTTTACAGCTAAGTAAATGTAAAAATTGCTGCTAGACCAACGATAAATTCTGCTGGGTATTTCGGGATGTTGTTGCCGGACATCTGCCATAATTAAAGAGTGAGATTTTGCCATGGCTGCATAGTTGGTAGACATACTGCTGATAATCTGGCGGTAGCCAACTAAATATTTTGGCACTACTTTAAATTGATAATGTTCGGCTATGCGGAGGTGAAGTTCCCAGTCTTCGCAGCCTTGAGCGTTTTCTAGTTTAAGTTTGCAGTTGTAACCGCCGACTTTTGCAAAACAAACGCGGCGGATTAGAGATGAGCTGGAGTTACCTATAAAATATTTATAAACTAATGCTGTGTAAACTTCTCCTTCGATGGTAGAGTTGTAAAATCCACCTGTGAGCAAGTCTTTTTCATTTATATCAACTGACCAGGAATACACGACTCCGACAGAGGGTGCTGAGGAAGTCAGGCATTTTACTTGTTTTTCTAGGTTTGGCGGATACCAAATATCGTCGGCATCGATGGGAGCAATATATTCGCCTTTGGATGTTTCAATTGCTAGGTTGCGGGCGGCGGCGACGCCGGCATTTGACTGCTGCAATAAGCTGACTCGGCTATCTTTTTGAACAAAAGATTTTACGATTTCTGCTGTTGTATCTGTAGAGCCGTCATCAACTACTAAAATTTCTATGTTTTGATAAGTTTGAAATAAGACCGATTCTAAGGTTTTAGCAATAAATTTTTCAGCGTTGTAAGCTGGTATGATGACTGAAACTAATGGCTGATTAAAATTGTTTTGGGAGGTGTTCATGTAATATAAAAACTTGTTTATGTAAAAGTTTTGGCTCAAAGGGAGCTAGCTAAGGGTTATGTTAGCAAATTACGGAAGCTCGATCGTACACCCTCGGAAATTTTAAGATGTATATTTTATATATATTGCCAAAAATTATAAAATGTGCATTGACACTGCCGTCGGGATACAGACTTGGTGCAGGAGCCACTCGCGGATGAGCTCTGTAAAATAAACTGTACAGGGCTTGCCCTGACAGCAGACGGATTCCAGTGTAAAGTATGTTGTATTTTATACTGTATACGTACTATAAAGTCAAAATCTTGTGCCTTGAAACACAGCAGTACAAAAGGCTGCTGGGGATTTTTGTAAGGTTTACAAAAACGCTGATATATTTAAAGATTTAATAAAGCTTTTGTATGCTTCAGGTCACTCTCAGCAAGATCTGGCGTAGAATACAGGCATGAATGGGGAAAAAAATGAATCGAGAACGCCAGGAAAAAATATAGTTGAATACAAACAGAAATCGAGTTATAAATAAAAAAGTAGAGCTGATTTTACCCTTCGTAAAGTAGCACCAATAAATCTCAAGTAAATTTTTGCCCCTGCAATTTAAACAATTTAGGTGATGATTCCTACCGCCGACCCCACTGTATCCGTCATTATCCCAGTTCACAACGGGGGCGCTTTCTTCCGCACCTGTTTGTCAAAACTGGCTCAAACTGTACCCAGACCGATGGAGATTATTGTAGTAGCAGATGGCGAAAGCGACGGTTCCTGGCGCCTGGCCAAGGAATTCGGCGCCAAATTAATCAGAATTCCTGAGTCCGGGGGCCCAGCCCGAGCGAGAAATTTGGGAGCGCAAGCTGCGAAGGGAGATATTCTGTTTTTTGTGGATGCTGATGTCGCTGTATGTCCAGAAGCTGTGGCCTATGCGATCTCGGTGTTCAAAAATAATCCCTACTTAGCTGCTTTCATCGGCTCTTACGACGATGAGCCTGGAGATCCCGATTTTCTATCGCAGTACAGGAACTTGCTGCACCACTATGTGCACCAAACAGGTAACGAAGAAGCTTCGACTTTTTGGGGAGCTTGCGGAGTGATTCGCCGGGAAATTTTTTTGCAGATGGGTGGTTTTAATGAGAGTTACCGCGAACCTTCGATCGAAGATATTGAGCTAGGCTACCGTTTGAAACAAGCAGGTTATAACATTCGGCTGTGTAAAACATTGCAGGTGAAGCATTTAAAGCGGTGGAAACCGATGGGGATGGTGAAAGCTGACTTTTTCTACCGAGCGCTGCCTTGGACAGAACTGATTTGGCGCGATCGCAAATTGAATAACGACCTCAACTTGCAAGTTTCGAACCGTATCAGCGTGATTTTAACTTATGCAGTGCTACTGGCAGTGTTGGGGACGTGCTGGTCGCTCAACAGTCTGCTACTGGCTGCCTTGCTGGCAATACCGCTGCTAGCAATTAATGCACCGCTTTACCAATTTTTTTACCGCAAACACGGTATCGTATTTGCCCTGAAAACAATTCCTTGGCACTGGCTTTTCTACTTTTATAGCGGACTGGCATTTGCGATCGGCACAGGCCGCCACTTATTATACCGAAAAAAGCCCTTGACGGGCAAAGTTAGCTTGCCGGTATCCGCTCAATAAATCAAGGCAAATTGTCCTTCAACATCCGGTAAATTGATAGTTTATCAGGGGATTCACGGGTGCATCTATCGATTTTAGGAGTGATAATTATCATTGTAGGGTTCGAGAAAAAAGCTGGAGGTAAGCTGAGTGAAACATTATCCTGTTGCGATCGTCGGTGCAGGCCCTGCGGGCTTGACTGCAGCTTACGAGCTAGTCAAACAAGGCATCATCCCTGTTGTACTTGAAAAAGGTGATAAAGTTGGGGGAATAGCTCGCACAGAAACCTACAAAGGCTATCGTTTCGACATTGGCGGTCACCGCTTTTATACTAAAGTTGAAGCCGTGCAGCAGTTGTGGCAAGAGGTACTGGGAAATGAGTTTATTAAAGTGCCGCGATTGTCGCGAATTTTTTATAGAGGTAAATTTTTTAACTATCCGATCAGTGCCTTCAATACTCTCTTTAATTTGGGGATAATTGAGAGTGCGCTCATTATTTTGAGCTATCTGAAAGTTAGAATATGGCCGCTTCGGGAAGAGAAAACTTTTGAACAGTGGGTGATAAATCGTTTTGGCGAACGCTTGTACAAAACATTTTTTAAAACTTACACTGAAAAAGTTTGGGGCATTCCCTGTTCGGAAATTCAAGCAGATTGGGCGGCGCAGCGGATTAAAGGACTGTCGCTGACGACAGCAATTATTAATGCTTTGTTTGGTAGCAATGACACTAAAACATTAATCAAAGAGTTTGACTATCCGGCTTTGGGACCGGGGATGATGTGGGAAAAGTTCGCGGAAGCTGTGGAGAATAAAGACGGCAAAGTTTATCTGGATACTAAAGTTATTAGCTTGGAGCGTGAAGGTAATAAAATTAAAAGTATTACTGCAGATCACAACGGAGAATTAGTTCAATATTCTGCGGATAATTTCATTACGAGTATGCCGATATCGGCGCTGGTAGCAAGAATGAAACCGCAGCCGCCAGAAGAGGTGCTGCACGCCGCCCGATCGCTCAAATATCGAGATTTTTTGATTGTAGCGCTGATTGTCGATAGCAAGGATTTGTTTCCTGACAACTGGATTTACATTCACTCCCCCGAAGTCAAAGTTGGACGAATTCAAAACTTTAAGAATTGGAGCGCCGCTTTAGTTCCTGATGTCAGCAAAAGTTGTTTGGGAATGGAATATTTCTGTAGCGTAGGCGACGAGATTTGGGAAATGTCGGACGCGGAACTTGTCGAATTAGCAACTCGCGAGTTGGTGGGTTTGGGGTTAGCAACAACTGCTGATGTGGAAGATGGAGTTGTCATACGGCAACTTAAAGCTTATCCAGTTTATGATGGGGAATATCGAGGACACTTGCGGGTACTTGAAGGTTTTTTGAAGGGAATTGAGAATTTGCAGACGATCGGGCGCAACGGTATGCACCGATACAACAACCAAGACCATTCTATGCTGACGGGAATTCTGGCTGTGAGAAATATTCTCGGCGAAAAGCACGATTTGTGGGATGTGAATACTGAGCGATCGTACTATGAAGATTTTAGTGTCGATCGCTCAAAAGAAAAGAAGGATTCGGATTTGATTTCGCAGTCAAGCTGATATTTGGGAACTGTAGTTGTGACAATCTGAGTTAACTGAGACTTGAAATGGCTCACGCCCGTTCATATTTTCCGCATAATCTTGTACGGGCAATCCCCCGGGTAGGTACGGGGGGACTCCCCTACATCTACTACAACCTATTTAGGTGCTCTGAAGTGGAAATATTGTATATGGATTAATTAAGCTGACCATTTTTTTCACTTTTGACTCCTCGCAGTCGTTTTTCTATGCTCCAAAGACTATACGTACATAACTTCAGATGCCTGGAGAACTTTGAACTGATTCTCAAAGAGATGCCATCCTCCCTTTTAATTGGGAAAAATGGTGCAGGTAAATCAACGATCCGTGTTGTATTGGAAATCCTTCAACACATCGGTCGAGGCATTAACAGAATGCGTGAATTTGATAAAAATCATCTTGGTCTTATCGATCCGAAAGATTTCAATCGAGGCAGGTCTGATGTTCCAATTCGATTTGAGATAGAAGTATTACTTGATAATAAATTATACAAATATATCCTGGCATTGGAATTACCAGAAAACTTTAGAGAGCTTCGAGTTTTTGAAGAGCAACTGTTATTTTCAGGACATCCAATTTACTCTCGCAAGGAAGCCCAAGTCACTCTTTACACCAGCCCGCGAAATCCTGAAGCTCAGTTTCTGGTAGATTGGCATCTCGTTGCTCTTCCAGTCATTCAAGAACAATCAGAAACCGATCCGCTTCGTATTTTCAAGACTTGGCTGGCGCGCACGATTATTTTAGCCCCGATTCCAAGCCTGATGACTGGAGACTCAAACGGGGAAACGTTGGAGCCAAAACGAGACGGTTCAAATTTTGGGGAGTGGTTCTCTGGGTTACTCAGTCGCTACCCTGCTGCCTACACACAGGCTTACAGATACCTCCAAGAAGTTATGCCTGACTTTCAGGATTTTCTGAATGAACAAATCGGGAAAGACTCTAAAAGTATGGTGGTTCGGTTTGAATCAAAGAATGCCAATCTGAGTGTTGACTTTAAAGACTTATCTGATGGGGAGAAATGCTTTTTT
Organism: Microcoleus sp. AR_TQ3_B6; assembly: GCF_036702785.1. Classification (NCBI taxonomy): domain Bacteria; kingdom Bacillati; phylum Cyanobacteriota; class Cyanophyceae; order Oscillatoriales; family Microcoleaceae; genus Microcoleus; species Microcoleus sp. AR_TQ3_B6. The sequence goes on from NZ_JAUBVJ010000004.1 coordinate 193,119, forward strand.
CTTTGCGCTGTTGTCTTAGCTGCAAACAAATACTACGGGCCACTTTTTTGCTTTTGGGACGAACCTGATAACTATCTTTCCCTGTCAGAGGTTGGACATTTTGTTACATCACTGCGACGATAATTTAAAAATAGCGGTCAGATTATAGCAACCTCACATAATGAGGAAGCAATCAGAAAGTTTTCAAATGAAAATACCTTTGTACTCCATCGAAAAAGTCACTTAGAGCCAACCTTAGTTAGGTTGCTCAGTGATATACCTGTCAGTGGGAATCTTGTAGATACCTTGATTCTTGGAGTTTAGACTAAGCACAAATTGACTCAGCTAACGCTGAGCATAAATTATGGTGAATTTAGAGAGAGATTCCCA
>NZ_JAUBVJ010000005.1:0-54616 GCF_036702785.1 Microcoleus sp. AR_TQ3_B6
AACTTATATTGCCGAGGCGATCTCAAATTCACTCATCTTTCTAAATGCTGTTTTCTGACTTTTTCAGCAAGCCCTAAATAGTCTTCGGGGGAGATATAGGTGCAGCTTTTAGTCGCAGTCATCTAAATTTGAGGTTGGTGAGGATTACACAATTATAGCCGTAGCACGGGCGAGGGCCCGACGCGATCGCCCTTTTGCAGCTTTCCCCCAAAGTTTTAACGCCGGCGCGGGGCCGGAAGCCTCGCGCTATTGCCATTTTGCGGTTGCGGTTTTTCTTGCAGCTTCATTGTCAAACTAACCCGCTTTAACTTCTCATTCACCTCCAAAACCCGCACTTTCACAACTTGTCCGACTTTAACAATCTGTTTGGGGTCATCTACGAATCGATCGGCTAATTGAGAAATGTGAACCAAACCGTCTTGGTGTACTCCCACATCCACAAAGGCTCCAAAGTTAGCTACATTCGTGATTATGCCTTCTAATTCCATCCCAACTTGCAAGTCGGATATTTCCTTGATTCCTGCTTGGAAAGTGGCATATTTAAACTCGGCTCGCGGGTCTCTTCCCGGTTTTTCTAGTTCGGAAATAATGTCTCGGAGTGTTGGTTCTCCGACTTTTTCGGTGACATATTTCTTAATGTTTACAGTCTTGATTTTTTCCGATATTTGTGTTATCTCTGTCAGCGGCAAGTCTAAATCCTTGGCGATCGCCTCCACTACAGGATAACTTTCGGGGTGAACTGCTGTATTGTCCAGGGGGTTTTCGCCGCCGCGAATGCGGAGAAACCCGGCTGCTTGTTCAAAAGCTTTTGGCCCGAGTTTGGGAACTTTCAGGAGTTGACGGCGATTTTTAAAGGCGCCCTTTTCGTTGCGGTAATTGACGATATTTTTGGCAACTGTTGGCGTCATTCCCGACACAAATGTCAGCAGTTCTTTCGAGGCTGTGTTTAAGTCAACTCCGACATAATTCACACAGCTTTCGACGGTTTCGTCGAGTTTCTTTTTGAGCAATTTTTGGTCAACGTCGTGCTGGTATTGGCCGACTCCTATTGATTTCGGGTCGATTTTCACGAGTTCGGCGAGGGGGTCTTGCAAGCGCCGTCCGATGCTGACTGCGCCGCGAACGGTGATGTCGAGGTCGGGAAATTCGGCGATCGCCACATCGCTGGCTGAATAAATCGATGCACCGGATTCATTCACCATCACTTTAATCGGTTTTCTTTCCATGTCTGCCAAAACTTCCGAAACAAATTCGTCTGTTTCCCGAGAAGCTGTACCGTTGCCGATCGCGATTAATTCAATTTTATATTTCTCAATTAAATGCTTGACAATTTTACCAGCTTGCTGTCGCTGAGCGGCCGCTTGGTGGGGAAAAATTGCTTGATATTCTAAAAATTGCCCGGTTTCATCGAGGGCGGAAACTTTGCACCCCGTGCGAAATCCCGGATCGATCGCCAGTGTCGGTTTCATTCCCGCCGGCGCCGACAGCAGCAACTCGCGGAGGTTGGTTTCAAAAGTGGCGATCGACTCGATATCAGCAACGGCTTTATTGTGCGATCGCACTTCTGTAATTAACGAAGTCTTCATCAGTCGGTTGAAGGCATCCTTCAAAGTCGATCGATAAAACTCTTTAACTTCCGGTATCCTAGTTCTAATTTCCTGCGCTTCCAAATAAGCCATCACGGCAGATTCATCAAACGCCAGTTCCAAATCCAAGACTCCTTCCGTTTCCCCCCGAAACAGCGCTAACATATTGTGCGATTGAACGCTTCTCGCTGCAACTTGGTAATTGCGGTACATTTCAAATTTAGTGCTTCCTTCCGGGAAATCATCTTTAATTTTCGATACAAAGACTCCGGTTTTCATTAAAAACTCTCGCAAATAAGCCCGCAATTCTGCTTTTTCCGAAACCGCTTCCGCCAAAATATCCGCAGCACCTTTGAGAGCTTCTTCTGCTGTTTTAACTCCCTTTTCTTCCGAAATATATTTAGCTGCTTCCGCCTCAAAGTCTGCTGGTTTAGCCGTCGGCAAGTTCAGAGACTTGATAAATTCTGCCAGCGGTTCCAGACCTTTTTCCCTAGCAATTGTCGCTCGCGTCCGCCGCTTGGGTTTGTAAGGCAGATAAAGGTCTTCTAGTTCGTTTTTTTGCAAACACGATTCGATTTTAGCTTGCAGTTCAGCAGTGAGTTTACCCTGAGAGCTAATCGTCTCTATAATCGATTTTTTGCGGTCTTCTATTTCCGTCAGATACGTGAAGCGATCGGAGATGTCCCGCAACTGAATTTCATTCAGCAAATCCGTGCGTTCTTTGCGGTAGCGGGCAATAAACGGAATAGTTGCTCCCTCGGCTAAAAGTTCCAGAGCATTATTGACTTGAGACAGATTAATAGAAAGTTCTTGAGCAATCAGTTGAGGAATGTCGATCATAGTGCAGAAGTTCGGGTCAGTCGATTTTAGATTTTAGATTTTAGATTTTAGATTGACTTCACGGAAGAGACGAAGAAAAGTTTGAAATAAACGTTTTACAGGGTGTTGGCGCTCGTCCTGCAAGTATAAAAATGATGTTAGCATAAATGCAGTCATTTCTCAATATTATATGTTGCCTTTTAAATATCCTGTCCCGCAAACCGATCCGCCGCGATCGCCCCGAGAAACGCTGCCGACGATGTACGATTTACCCAGCGAAGACCCGGAGGAACCTGGTTTGCCTGACGAATTTCACGATTTACAGCCGCAGTTGTTGAGCCTGACGTTTCGACCTCGGAATTATCCGGCTTCTGAGATATTTAGCGGCACCGACATGAACCTTTATTATGACGTGCATCACACTCTGTGGCACAAGCGGCCGGATTGGTTTGGAGTTGTGGGAGTTCCCCGACTTTACGATCGATCCGAACTGCGAATGAGTTATGTTACTTGGCAGGAAGGCGTCAATCCATTTGTAATTGTAGAACTGCTTTCGCCGGGAACGGAAAAAGAAGATTTAGGCGACAATACCGATGAAGAAAAGTTGCCACCTCAGTCGGGAAACACTGCGGGTAACGGGCAAGTTTTGGAGGCCGAGAGGAAGGAGGAACCGCCGAGAAAATGGGAGGTTTACGAGCAAATTTTGCGGGTTCCTGTTTATGCCGTTTTCAGCCGCTATACTAACAAATTGCGAGTGTTTGAATTGAAGGGCGGACACTATCAAGAATTAGAATTGCCCGAGTCGCGAGTGTGGATTCCTGACCTAAGTTTGGGCTTGGGTTTGTGGCAAGGAGAGTTTCAGGGAATCGATCGACTGTGGTTGCGCTGGTATGATGTTGATGGCAATTGGATTCTGACTGAAGCGGAACAGCAACGGCAGCGGGCCGAGTCAGCGGAATCTAGGGCTCAACAAGCGGAAGCTCAATTGCAGTCTTTAATTCGGCGGCTGCGGGAATCTGGCATCGATCCCGATCGATTTTTAAACGGTTAGAGAGGACGGAAGTCCTGACTACAAACTGGTTCGGAGTCAGGACTTTAGGTGTTTTTTTACTTCAATAGTCCTGCATGGGAACCCAGAAACCTGGTTTTTTTACTATAGCAATTCTTGCAGGAGTCGTAAAAATTTTACCCCACCCCAACCCTCCCCGATGCCTTGGGGAGGGAGTAAGAAATTCACAAATGATTTAGGATTGCTATAAAATACTTGGTTACACACCGAAAATTCGGTAAAAAACCCGGTTTCTAGGAGTCGAAGTGCGTAAGTTCTGTTCCAAATACAGCATTTTTTAGGTAAGTGAGGTACATAGCTTTCGATAGAGGACACGGCAGTGCCGTTTCCCTACATCGATCGCTTGACGAGTGTAATTCATCAACGTGGAATCTGCTGTAAGACTGAAATCCTCACTGCACACAGGCTTTAAGAGTTGATAAGAACTTGATTATTTTCCGCTTGTTTATCGCTGGTACTCTTTGCGGTGAATTCGTCCGCGTAGGGAGATTGATGCAGATAAGCTTTACCTGCAGAACCAAAAAGTTGCAGTTTGTCAGAAATGACCGAGCGCATGGCATCGATCGCCTTTTCCATTACTTCCAACAAATCCGGATCTGACAAAGAATTGCTAGTTTTTAACACGTCCATATAAGCTTCGCGAACTTCCGTATTCACATTAAACTTAGATACACCTAATTTAATAGATTGATTAATCATTGATTCCGGCAAACCGCTAGCACCGTGCAGCACTAACGGCACTGAAACAGAAGCGCGGATTTTTGCCAAACGCGGGAAATCGAGTTTGGGTTCGCTGAAATATTTGCCGTGAACGTTGCCAATTGTTACTGCTAAAAAATCTACCTTAGTTTCTTTGATAAACTCTACTGCTTCCAATGGATCAGTCATTTTGGCGGCTTTTTCTTCGATTGTCAAACCGTCTTCCGTGCCGCTAATTCTGCCGATTTCTGCTTCAACTACCGCACCGTTAGCGTGGGATAATTTAGTCATTTCGCGCGTAAATATTAAGTTTTGTTCGTAGGGCATAGGAGAACCGTCTGCCATAATTGATTTGATGCCGGCGTCTAGGGCGAGATGAATGTCTTTTTCTGAGGTGCTGTGATCTAAGTGTACTGCGATCGGCACTAAAGATTTGCGCGCGGCTTCCATGCAAAGCGCGACTAAAGGTGATTTTCCGTATTTGAGGGCGCTGGGGTGAAGTTGCAGCATCGCAGGACTTTGCAGCGCTTCGGCGGCATCGATGACGGCTTTTACTCCTTCGAGGTTGTAGACGTTAAAAGCGCCGATCGCATAAGCGTTTCTCCGGGCCGTGTTCAGCAATTCGCTAGTTGAGGCGAGCATAAGTACCTGGGTTAAAAACTTTTCTGAATGTTAATCATCCTATCAAAGTTCGGTTGCCAGCTTATCTTAATTTTTATTTCTTGTAATTGCGAATTCTGAGGCTACTATTTGTCCGATCCGCCTTTATTCTTGAGTAAGGTGCGCGGTTCGGCGCACCCTACTATTTATGTGATGCGCCTTTATTCTTGCGCACCCTACGACTAATCCCTTTACTATTTTTGTGCGTTACCAGCGTGCAAACCGCACTCTTTTACGGTCGCTTCTTCCCACCACCAGCGACCTTCGCGTTCGTGTTGGTTCGGCAATACCGGCCTCGTACAAGGTTCGCAACCAATGCTGACAAAACCGCGTTCGTGCAACGTGTTGTAAGGCACCTCTAAAGCGCGAATGTATTCCCAAACCTCTGCCGAAGACCAGTTTGCTAAGGGGTTAAATTTAATTAATTCATGGTCGGGAGTTGAGAATGCACTGTCAACTTCAATGACCGGAATACCGTTGCGGGTACTGGGACTTTGGTCTTTCCGCTGACCAGTAATCCAAGCATCGAGAGTATTGAGTTTACGGCGCAGCGGTTTGACTTTCCGCACGCCGCAGCATTCTTTGTGACCGTCTTCATAAAAACTAAACAATCCCTTTTCTTCTACTAGGGCTTGTACTTCTGCTGCATCGGGAAACATTACTTCTAATTTAATGCCGTAATGTTTTCTGACTCGCTCCAAAAATTGATAGGTTTCTGAGTGCAAGCGTCCGGTGTCTAGGGTGAAGACGCGGAAATTTTTGGTAATTTTTGAGGCCATATCGATCAGAACTACATCTTCAGCCCCGCTGAAAGAGATTGAGATATTGTCAAAATTTTCTAGGGCAAATTTGAGAATTTCTCGCGGTGTTTTTTGACTGTATTCTGCTTCTAGGGCGGCAAAGTTGAGATTTCTTTGGATGGCAACCATATTTTCGGGTCTGAGCGTGTTCTTTTCCTCTAGCCCTTTATTATAGCCGATCGCTGTCTCTGTCTCACCGATAAATTTGACAATCAAGCAATTGGGTTCGGAACCCCCGGATTCATCCGTGAAGCGAGAAAAAAGCTCGGAATGCTCATCACCAGCCCCCGGATTCATCCGTGGGAGCGCTTTCTTCAATTCTCAAATCTCAAATCTCAAATCGATTTGGTGCGGAACCCCCGGATTCATCCGTGGGAGAGCTTTCTTCAATTCTCAAATCTCAAATCTCAAATCTCAAATCTCAAATCGATAGCCCCCCGGCTTATCAGTGAGGTCGCTTTATTCAATCTCTTCAATTTCTTCAATCTAAAATCTAAAATCTAAAATCTAAAATCGACTGACCGCCTCTTGCAGCAGTCTTGGAGGCTGGGCTTACGATCGATCTCAAGGATGGCGCCCGCTTGTCCCTGTTTTGATGAACCCAACATTCCTCTACTGGGTAAAATTGGACTGCGGCGCGATCCATTGAATTTGCCCCCCAATTATAAATCACAGACAATAAAAATATTTAAATGCCATTGTTAAAATACCTCAAATTTGACGCGCCTCATTAATAAAATAATCTCGACTATCGAGCGATATCGTGCTGTCTATTAACTTGAAATTTTTCCCTCAGTACCTGTAGTAACAGCGCCATATATACTTCCAATTAGCTCTCCGTTGCGCTGATTAAATAATTTAGCCCAAACCTCCGCAATGCACTGATAGAGTTAGAAATTAACGGCAGATAGCTGTGCGAGTACAAATTAAACGCACGGGTGGTTTACTTATTCAAAAATTATACACAACACTCAATAAACCCGGTTGTTTTACGCAAACACCCGGTTTGTGCCTGATTCCTATTATCGTTTTAGCTGGGCTATAGCAGATGTTGAAGGAAGGAAGAAGGAACGATGAACAAGGAAGTTGCAATCTTGAGCTCATGTTTCAGCAATTAAGAACCTCCTCACCGTTTGGGCGGTTACTATATTAGTTTGGTCAATATTATTCGGATTTTTGCCCTACCCTTTCACTTTTTTGGCTTATTTTAAGAAAAGTTAAGTTTATTTCATAATCTAACTGTTAGTTGGCAGTCGGCTGAAAAAATGATATGATGCAAAGAAGGAAGCATTACATCAAGGTGCTCGACATCAAAATTTAATGTCAAAGTCGAGAGTCGAAAGAGCGAGAAAATTAAACTTTTGAACAAATGGGAAGCCACTCTTAATAATGGTAGATACTGTTTAAGTAGAGAAAAAATATTTGTAGCCACTGCGGAGTCACCTGTAACCGAGTGGCCGATCGCGATCGCCCACTCGGCGCTTGGGGAATTGGCCCCCTATCCTCAAAATCTCCCGCCTGCAATCTCATAGGCTACGACACAGGCAAGCGTCTGGTCACAGGACAAGGCTTTGACAGCTTTGGGAGGGCGATCGCGATCGTCGCCCAATCGAATCACCTCTAGAAGTAGCTGAAGGCTGATTTGAAAGGACATTGCTGCAACCCTAGGAGGGTGCCCCCGAACTTTTTGGCGGCCCAGAGCGCAACAGCCCGAGCGATCGCTCCGTGCAGTATTTTTCAACTGCTGCAAATGATGTTAAATTTAGGCTCTGTACGCTCCCGAAAATTAATTGCGAATCATCGCTTCTCCCCTGGCCGAATCGATTCAAAAACTTTGGCTAAATAACTTAAGAGTATGCTCAACTTGGCTCGATTGTTCATTTGAGCGATCTGGTTCCTCAACCGCTTGTCGGGTTCCTAAAAAAACGGGCAATTTGCGAGTAATTATCGCAGCTTGAATTTGGGTTAACTGGGAATTGGTAATGGGGAATGGCTATTGGCTAATTGCTAATTGATGAGGTCATTGTTCGCGGTGGGTTAGCTTTCGCGCTCCGCAGGAAAGCAATTGCAGGGTTTGACGCGGTTTCCGTCATCGCGAGCAATGACAACTAGATAAGTCGGAAGAAAGCTAAAAAAATATCCTAAAAAATCCGGGTTTTCTATCGCACTAGATGGTTATAGTAATAGCTGTTCGTTTGAGGAAAGCCAATTACCAATTACCGATGAATTTATTCAGGGCGATTCCGTGAGCGAAGTAAATTTTTATCGCTTTTTATCGCTGACAGCCAACCTTGAGCCATGCGATCGGCTATATTATATTTGGAAGTACATTAATTTGTTCGCTTTCGCGGTCTAGTCTCACAGCCGCCGATCGCGTCAGCTTCTGAATAAATATAGTCGGCTGTCAACAACAGCAAGGAAGTGTGGAATCATGTCAAAAGTTTTAGTAGTGGATGATGTCAAAAGCGAACTAGAAGTAATCTGTCGCATTCTTCAAGATGCCGGACTGGAAGTGATCCGGGCTGGCGACGGCGAAGAGGCGATCGCCCTGATCCGAAAATTGTGTCCGGCTCTGGTCGTTTTAGACGTAGTGATGCCGCGAATGAACGGGTTTGAAGTGATCAGAGAATTGCGGGGCGATCGCGCAACAGCACACTTGCCCGTAGTATTTTGTACTCATAAAAACACCGAGATCGATAAAGCTTGGGGAACCGATTTAGGCGCCGACGCTTACGTCAGCAAACCCTTTGAACCTCAGCAACTCGTCAAGATCGTGCAGCGCCTGCTTTCGGCGTAAACAGAATATAAAGTGATGGGCAGCTTCCCAAAAAACATTATACCGACAAACCCCGTTTTTTTTTAAGAAACAGGGTTTTTGCAGCCCCTAAAAGTTTTATGTTTAATGATAGCTACCTGCTTATTTGCCAAAGCCGAGATTTATTTAACCCAAGCATTGATGCCCAAAAACTGATACTCAAAAATTCTCGCTCGCGATCGGCTTTCGGGCCAAAGCAAAACTCTAATTTGTAAACTAGACTAGAAACTAAAAATAAGCCATGAAAACAACGGCTCCCCCCGCAGCAGGGAATCAGACAAGTGGAACAAAGCAATTTCTCCTGTTCGGTCAAGGAGGCAGTCTGTTCGGCATAGAATTAGAGGCAGTGCGGGAAGTCCTTTCCCTCAAGGAACAACCGATTTCCCCGGTTCCCAACACCCTGCCATTTTTGCTGGGATTAACCAACTTGCGGGGCGAAATCTTAGCAGCAGCAGACTTCGGAGTGTTTGCCGGCATCGAGTCGGTTGATATCTACAACCCAAGCAGCCGCATCTTAGTGGTGGAAGCGCCCGATCCGCGAGACGTGAGATTGTCGAGAATGCGGATGGGATTGGCCGTCTCCCGCGTCGAAGGAGTTTTATCTCTCAATCCGGATCGCATTGTCTCAGCACTAGATGTCAGTCCCGAGCTAGCTCCTTTCTTAAAAGGTCTCTACAATTCCGAAGGACGCTTGCTAATGATTGTCGATGTAGAAGCGATCGCCCATTCCGAACGCTGGTAAAAATCTACCATACAGATAAGTCTCCAATCGCTTTCCATCAATAATTTTAACTAACGATCGCCCGCATCCGATTTGCCAATCCTTAAATTTATGATCGAACTTCTCTATACCTGGATCGCAACGACTTTCACCCTGACATTCCCTGACTTTTCGTCATCGCTGGTAGCTGGGGCTGCTAATGTCATCATTTGTGCGTGTTACTTTACGATCGCCTGGCTAATCAGCTTAGCTATGTGGCGAAACCGTCAATACGGGTTCGACATCTTCGCCACAGTCACAGCAGGCATATTTTGGACTTGCGCTTTCGGCCACAGCGGCCACGCCGCCGAATACCTAGGACTGCCGCACTCTCTGGGGGCGCAAACTGTGTCCGATTGGATAACTGTAATTGCGGCGGTCGCTTTTTTGAGTTTGTCCAACCGCTACGGCTTCTTAGTAGGTTCCACCCGAATCCTTAACTCTAAAAAAGAAACAGAACAAGCACTGAGCGAAACTACCCAGCGATTTCACGCCATCTTCGACCAAGCTTTTCAAGCGATCGCATTATTGGAGTCAGACGGTACTCTGATCGAAGCAAATCAGAGAGCGCTAGAATTGGGCGATTTCCAAGCATCAGAAGTGCTGGGAATGAAATTTTGGCTGACACCTGGGTGGGCATCATCTGCAACCAACCAGCAGCGCCTAAAAACAAACATTAAACAAGTCTCGGCCGGCCAGTTTGTCCGGGAAGAATACGAAATCACCGACGCCAACAACGATGTAAAAGTAATTGACCTGTCGTTTAAGCCGCTGTTAAATGCAGCAGGAGAAGTATTTCAAATCCTCGCCGAAGGCCGCGACATTACCCAGCGCAAACAGGCAGAAGCCGCATTGCAGCAGCTAACTGCAGAACTAGAGCAGCGAGTGAATGAAAGAACCGAGCAGCTACTGCAAACTAACGCACAATTGGAACAGGAAGTTCTCGACCGCACCGCAGTCCAAGAGCAATTAAAAGCTTCAGAACAATTCTTAAACAACATCCTCAACAGCATCCCCGACCCGATTTACGTCAAAGACCAACAGCACCGCTGGTTAATATTAAACGATGCTTTTTGTCAACACCTCGGTCACAGCAGAGAAGAACTAATTGGCAAATCCTACGACCAGTTCTTGCCCAAACAGGAAGCAGAGACATATCGAGAAAAAGACGAATTAGTTTTCTTGACAAATACCAGCACCGAAATCCAAAAAACCCTCACAGACCCAGCAGGAAATACCCGCTTTGTCTCCGCCAAAAAATCTACCTTTGTAGATGCCGACGGCAGAAAAATTCTCGTTTGCGCGATGAGAGATATCACCAACCGCGTGCAAATGGAAGAACAACTGCGGCACACGCTCGCAGAAGCAGAAAGCTCCCAAAACTTGCTGCGGACAGTCATTGACGCTACGCCAGACTGCATCTTTGTCAAAGATCTAAACTCGCGCTATACCCTAGTCAATGCAGGTTTCACCGCCGCCTTCGGCAAAACTCAAGCAGAAATTATCGGTAAAGACGACGCAGAAATTGGCATATCGGTCGATCGAATCTTCCCCAACTTCGACGCCGAAACCGATTCCCAGAACCAAATCCAAAATTTCCGGACCGAGAACCACCTCGCCCGGGGCTCCAACGACTTTGGCACCTTAGCCGACGGCAAAGTACACACCTTCGACACCCAGAAATTGCCCCTCAAAGATGCAGAAGGCAACATTTTAGGAATGCTGGGCTTGGCGCGCGACATCACAGATCGCCGCCAATCTGAACAAGAACTATTGCGGTTCAAAGCAATTTTAGAAACCACAACAGACTGGGTAGGCATGGCCGACTCCCAACAGCGGGTCATTTATCTCAACCGCGCCGCCAGAGAAATGTTGGGAGTTGGCCCGCACGCAGATTTAACCGGAATCAACGTTTCTGACCTGACATCCCCCAAAAGTATCGACACTCTTGTGAACGTCGGTATCCCCGCAGCTTGCCGGGACGGGGTGTGGAGTGGCGAAACTGTTTGGCAGAGTTTAGACGGCGAAGAACTACCAGTTTCTCAAGTAGTTATTGCCCACAAATCCGAGAATTCTGAAGTTGAATTTATCTCAACGATCGCCCGCAACATTACAGAACGCAAGCGCGCAGAAGAAGCCTTGCAGCAGAACTTGCAAATGCTCGACCTTGCCAGCGACGCCTTGATCGTTCGGGATATGGACGGTACGATTAGTTATTGGAATCAGGGAGCCGAACGGATGTACGGCTGGACAAAAAAAGAAGCCTTGGGGAAAAGCACTTATACTTTATTGCACAGCATTTTTCCCCAGCCTTTAGCAGCTATCTCGGCACAGTTAGAAGAGCAGAATTATTGGGAAGGAGAAATAATTCACACCACCAATTATGGCACAAAAATCACCGTATTTAGCCGCTGGAATTTGCAGCGAGACGAACAGGGCAAACCGAAAGCAATTTTAGAAACTAACAACGATATCACGGAGCGCAAGCAAGCCGAAATCGAAAAGCAAAGATTGATTTCGATCGTAGAAAGCAGCTCGGATTTTATCGGCACGGCAACCCTGGAGGGAGAGGCAACATACCTGAATCCCGCGGGAATGAAACTAGTAGGATTGCCCAATATTGAAGAAGTCAAAAGCAAAAGTGTTTATGACTTCTTCTCAGCAGAAGATGTTAAGTTTTTCCAAGAAGAAATCCTGCCGCCTACTGTGCGAGATGGTTTTTGGCAGGGTGAATTCCGCTTGAGGAACTTTCAAACCGGCGAAAACATTCCGGTTGACTTCACCATATTTACCGTCAAAAACCCAGAAACCGGCGAGCCGATCGGGTTGGCAACAGTTACTCGCGACATCAGCGATCGCAAACGCGCAGAAGAGCTGCTGCGCGAGCGCGAAAGACTGTTCCGAGCCATTTTCGATCAATCGTTCCAATTAGTGGGGCTGCTCAAACCCGACGGCACCGTTTTGGAAGTCAACCAAACAGCCCTCGATGTCGCCGGACTCAGGCGCGAAGACTTCGTAGGGACGCAGTTTGTAGATAATTTGTGGTGGGAAATTTCCCCAGAAGCCAAGCAAAAAGTCCAAGCTGCGCTGGCAAAAGCCGCCGCCGGCGAGGTAGTCCGCTATGAAGCCGAGGTGCTCGTTGCTGGGGGTGCTGTGATAACTGTGGACTTCTCCCTCAAGCCGATCGTAGACGACAGCGGTAAAGTCGTGCTGCTGATTCCCGAAGCTCGCGACATCAGCGATCGCAAAGCCCTAGAACGAGAATTAGTTTTGCGTCAAAATCGCTTTGACGCATTTTTCACAGCCGCCCCCACCTCAATGTGTATTTTTGACGAGCAGTTCCGCTTCGTGCAAGTCAACGAGAAATTAGCGGAAACCACCGGCGTCTCAGTTGCCGAACACCTCGGTAAGACGATGAGGGAGGTTGTACCCGAAATGAGCGATAACCTAGACCCGCTGTTGCAGCAGGTTCTCGCCACCAACCAACCGCTGTTAAACGTTGAGGTGTCGGGATCGCTCTTCCACGAACCGGGCGTCGTGCGAGATTGGCTGGCGTCATACTTTCCTTTGCCCGGATCTGAGGGCAAACCCATCGGTATCGGGGCTGTGGCGATCGAAATTACCGATCGCAAAAAAGCAGAAGTAGAGCGCGATCGATTTTTTACCCTTTCCCTAGACTTGATTTGTATTATAGATTTTGACGGCAAATTCAAGCGCATCAATCCGGCTTGGGTAACAACCCTCGGCTACAAGGCGCATGAACTCGAAGACAACTATTATATCGATTTAGTCCATCCAGACGATCGCGAAGCAACCCAAGAAGAAGCAGCAAAAGTAGCCAGGGGCTGCGAAGTAAAGTCTTTTGAAAATCGCTACCGCTGCAAAGACGGTTCCTACAGGTGGCTGTCGTGGAAAGTGCGACCTGAAACCGAACAAAAGCTCATGTATGCAGTTGCTCGCGACGTTACCGAAAGCAAACACGCGATGGTGCAACTGGAACAAACAACAGCCCAATTAGCCAGTTCCGAAGCGCAATTTCGGCAACAAAGCAATCTCTTGCAACTGCTAATAGACAGCATTGGCGACGGCATAATTGCTGCCGACGAAAATAGCAATTTTCTTTTGTTCAACCCCGCCGCCCAAGATATCTTTGGCATGGGTGCGACAGAATATCGTCCCAACGAATGGTCAACAAAATACGGTTTATTCTTGCCCGATACCGTAACTCCCTATCCCCCAGCCGAAATACCTTTAGCGCGCACGGTTCGAGGAGAAGCCTTTGACGACGTAGACCTTTTCACGCGCCACGCAGGCAAGCCTGACGGTTTGTGGGTGAAAGTTAACGGCCGGCCGCTCAAAGACGAAACCGGCGCGCTTAAAGGCGGCGTAGTCGTGTGCCGCAACGTCACCGAACAAAGAGCATCCCATCAGCGAATGCAGCAGTTGGCCGAGACACAGGAACGCTTGCTGCAAGAACTCAAAACTCGGCAAAATGCCCTAGACGAAGCTGCGATCGTCAGCGAAACCGATCTCCAAGGCACGATTACCTACGCCAACGACAGATTCATGGAAATATCCGGTTACAGCATGGCAGAACTCCTGAACCACAACCACCGCCTCATCAATTCGGGCTACCATCCCAAATCATTTTTTTCAGAAATGTGGATGACAATTTCTCGCGGTTTGGTGTGGAAAGGGGAAATCAAAAACCGACGCAAAGATGGCTCCTGTTACTGGGTAGATTCGACGATCTCCCCCATCTTTGATACCAGTGGCAAAATAGTCAAATATATCGCCATTCGCTTTGACATCACCGAGCGCAAAGAGGCAGAAGAACGACTGGAAAAATTGGCAGCAGAACGCAAAGCTGAAGCTGATTCTCTGACGCAGCAAGTCCTCAAATTGTTGGGAGAAATTAAAGGCGCTGCTCAAGGCGACTTGACAGTCAGGGCGGAAGTGACTAACGACGTTTTAGGTGCTGTCGCCGACTCTTTCAACTTCTTAATCAGTTCTCTGCGGAAGGTGGTAACGGGAATTCAAACTTTAGCCGAACAGGTAACATCTGCCACCGGCGAGTCGATTAACAATACCAGTCAACTCACCCAACAGGCGGAAATTCAAGCCACAAAAATATCTGCCATCATGCGGGAAATCGAGCGGATTGTGAACTCGATCCGCGACGTGCGAGATGTTGCGGTGCGCGCCGAAACAGTTGCCCAGCAGTCTTCTCAAACGGCTGAAGTCGGCGGGCTGGCGGTCGATCGAGCTGTCGAAGGCATTAACGGCCTCCGGGTGACGATCGCCTCTACCTCAAAAATGATGAAGCGTTTGGGCGAATCTTCGCAGCAAATTGGCAAAATCGTGACTTCGATTTCTCAACTTGCTTCGCAAACTAATTTATTAGCTCTCAATGCTACTATTGAGGCGGCCCGAGCCGGCGAACAAGGTTTAGGCTTTGCAGTTGTCGCCGAAGAAGTGCGGAAATTAGCAGAAAGATCGGCCGGCGCTACTGAGGAAATCTCCGAAATTGTCGGTACAATTCAAGAAGAAATCAGCCGCGTGATGAAGGCTATGGAATCGGGGACGCTGGAGGTAGTGGAAGGCACTAAGCTGGCAAGCGAAGCTAAAACTCACCTCAATGCCATCATCGAAGTTAGTCGAGAAATGAATGCTTTGGTGCAAAATATTACTCGCGCATCTGCCAAGCAAACTGTTTCGGCTGAGGAAGTTTCTAACAGTATGCAGCAAGTCAACGAGATTGCTAATACGACCGCACAAAAAGGTGCCGATGTCAAGGCTTCTTTGGACGATCTGTCTGGTTCGGTCAGCAAATTGCAAAAGTCGGTGGCGAATTTCCGCAGTTAGTCTGTTGACGGTTGACTGTTGACAGTTGACAGTTGACGGTTGACAGTTGACAGTTGACTGTTATACGACTCACTAATAACTATCGTTGTTGTCGGGGCGGGTTGATAAATATCCTGAATGCGAATTTATAGATAATCGTGAACTCACCCTCGCAACAATTACAGTTAAATAACGGGACATCATATATAAAAAAACTGCCAACAGACAACAGTTAACTGTCAACAGACAACAGTCAACAGTTAACAGTCAACAGTCAACAGTCAACAGTTAACAGACAACAGACTAATATGAATGATGACGATTTAAACGAATTAATAGATGCTTTTACCGCAGAATGCGGAGAGTTTCTCCAGCTAATGGAGACGAAGCTGCTGTCGATGGAAGCTGCGGGGTTGCAAGAGCGACAAGCGGCAGTTAAAGAAATGTTTCGGGCGGCTCACTCGATTAAAGGTGCGGGTTCGATGTTGGGCTTTCAAAACGTATCGGCGGCCGCTCATACCCTGGAGGACTGTTTTGTCATTTTGCGCGATCGCACAGACTTGTCGGTCCTGGAACCGACTACTGTGAGTGTTTTGCTGCAAGGCGTGGATGCTCTCAAAAAGATTGCCCTCGAATCAATTCAACACTCCGATGTCACAACTCCCGATCAAACCGAAAACTTGGAGGTGATCGCCCAAATTTTCGAGATTTTCGAGGCCAAGTACGGCAAGCCAGAACATTCGCCAGTCCGCGCAGCCAGCCAATCGGCCGCCCCGGAAACCCTGAAACTGATTTTTGAACACGATGTGCTCCCACTCTTCAATCGCCTGGAAAGCGACCTCTCCCAAGCTTCTGAGGCAGATTTGGCAAAAAGCGTGACCGCCCTCAACCAGGTTTACTATCAACTCTCCGGTTTGGCTGGAATGCTGCAATTGCCGGATTTTGGGAAAGTCGCCGAACCCCTCAGAGATTTGATTGACTCTCCCGACTTGACTCTACAGCGGTTGCAATCCGAGGGTTGGGCGATCGCCCAAAACTTGCAAATCGCACGCCAACAACTATTGGAAGGAAGGGCGATCGACATCCCCTCCATCTCCCCCTCCCCGACTCCCCCCGACTCCCCCACACCCTCATCCATCTCCCCCTCCCCCACACTCCCCCCCTCCCCCTCCATCTCCCCCACTCCCCCACTCCCCCCCTCCCCCTCCCCCTCCCCCTCTCCCCCAGCCCCCAACCCGCAAAGACCGACAATCCGCGTAGACTTAGAACGCTTAAATGAATTGGTGAATCTAGTCGGAGAATTAGTCATCAACCGTACAAATTTAGAACTTCAAGAATCCGAACTGCGCGGCGAAGTCAAACGCATCCGCCGCAGTATCCTAGATTTGAACCAATTCGGCGGTCAGTTGCGAGAAGAATACGACAGACTGAGTTTTGCAGACTGGAGAGGGGGAAACGGTTCCTCTGGATTGGGAAAACTTGCCGCAGCAGAAACCGAATTCCCAATGATTGCTAACGGCAAATCCTCTGTGTCCCATGCTCACTTCGATATCTTAGAGATGGATCGTTATACAGAGTTCCACTCGACAGCAGCAGAAGTCATCGAAACTGCCCAAGCAATTTCTCAATCCGCCACCAAATTAGACACCTTAGCAATGAAATTCGAGCGCAGTACCGACCAACTGCGCCGCATTACCGACCAACTGCGCAGCCGCGTCATGCAGTTGCGAGTCGTGAGTTTCAGCCGCGCCGTCGATCACTTGCCCAGAGCCCTCCGGGATATGTGCCTCACATACGAGAAAGATGTCAACCTGCTGCTACTGGGAAGAGATACCAAAATAGACGAAAGTTTGCTCGACGCTTTGCGCGACCCCTTAATACACTTAGTGAGAAACGCTTTTGACCACGGCATCGAAAGGCCCGAAGTTCGGCAAGCAACCGGCAAGCCCGCCAGCGGTCAAATTGAAATAGAAGCCCGCCACCAAGGCGGGCAGACTATTATTACTGTCGCCGATGACGGCAAAGGCATTGACCCGGAAATCATTCGCCGTAAAATTGTCACAAAGGGTTTGGCGACGGAGGAACAAGCTCAAGAATTTTCCATTGCCGAACTCTACGATTTTCTGTTTTGGCCGGGTTTCAGCACAGCAGAAGAGGTCAGCGACCTTTCGGGGCGGGGAGTCGGACTCGACGTGGTGCGAACAAATTTGCGGACTGTGCGGGGGACTGTGAAGGTAGACTCTCGCCTGGGAAAAGGTACGAGTTTTATCATCAAACTGCCGCTGCTGCTGTCGATTACTGATGCATTGATGGTGAAGACCGATCACAATAAAATAGCAGTGCCGCTGGATGCAGTAGAGGAAATTTTGCACATTAAAGCCTCGGAAGTTCACCTCGCCGGCAACCAGCCGATGCTGTGGTGGCGACAGGAATTTATTCGTTTGGTGAGGATGCAAGATTTGCTCGAATACAGCGCCGTCGCGCCGGATGCCCCCTCTCCTGACCCTTTGAGCCTAGACGAAATTCCCGTCCTGGTTTTGGCTTCTCCCGAAGGAATGCTGGCGGTGGCTGTGGAACGGCTGATCGGCCAGCAGGAAATTGTGGTTAAACCTTTGCCGCCGCCTCTATCCAAGCCTCGCGGGGTTTTGGGGAGTACCATTTTGGGGGACGGGCGCGTGGTGACTATTCTGGATGTGGACGATTTGGTGGGTCAACCTTCGGCAATTAGTTCGAGCGCTACTGTGTCCGGTACAGTGCAGGAGATGGCGCCGAGTGGGACTCAGTCACCGCTGATTTTGGTAGTGGACGATTCCTATACAATTCGGCAGTTGCTGTCTCTGACGCTGACTCGTGCTCGCTACCGGGTGGTACAGGCTAAAGACGGCCTGGATGCCCTGGAAAAGTTGCAAAATGGTCTTGATTGCAGTTTGGCGATCGTGGATATTGAAATGCCCCGGATGGATGGATTTGAATTGTTGCGATCGATCAGAGCTACCCATCGGTTTGCTAATATTCCCGTAGCCATGCTGACATCCCGCAGCGGCGAAAAACATCGGCAAATGGCAATGGAATTAGGCGCCAATCAATACTTCACCAAACCTTACAGCGAAGCCCAACTTTTACAAGCCCTCCCAAAATTAATGAAACACTAAATAATCCCATCAAAAATCTCACATCTCCAATCAAATAATTCCCAATCTCAAACACAACTTAAGCCAAAAGTAGTTTGACACGCAAATGATAGCGGTAAAGTGCGCGACCTGGCGCACCCTACTAAGAGCAAAAAATCTTCAATCACCAATCACCAATCACCAATCAAAAAATCTTAAACCACCAATCACCAATCAAAAAATCTTAAACCACCAATCACCCATAAAAAAATCTTAAACCACCAATCACCCATAAAAAAATCTTAAACCACCAATCACCCATAAAAAAATCATCAACCACCAATCACCAATCAAAAAATCTTAAACCACCAATCACCAATCAAAAAATCATCAATCACCAATCACCAATCAAAAAATCTAAAATCTAAAATCTAAAATCTAAAATCGAATGACTCACGCCAATTACAATCGCCGATTCCGGAGCAAGAAACAAGGCTATGTTAGACTTTCTTCTAAAAAATTGGTTTCCTTTGAACTAGGAAATGTTTACTATGCTGTTCCTATTGAACGAGTGGAACGCATTGTTAAAGACTTTAATTCCTACGGTCTGTTACCTAGCGGTAATAGTTTAGTTCGACATCAAGAAGAACTAATTACCATGATTAATTTATCCACAATATTTCCCAGCAGTCGGAGCATTGTTGACTGCAACTACCTAATTATTTGCACTTTAAATAAGAGCGATCGGTTGGGGTTTCCCATTCCTGATATGCCAAAAATTTTGGAAATTTCCGAAGAAAGCTTCTGCGAAATTCCCGAATTGTACCGTCAACAGCAACTGCCTCCGGTCATAGAAAAGTTAATTCGCGCACCTGACGGTTCCGAAGTATTTTATCTAAATTTGGATCTATTTAGCGCCATGTAGGGTGTTGACGTTTCCAGGTATCATACAATATAAATCGTATTTTCGCAAAAAGTATTTATTGATGAAAAAACTCACAATAATGTCGATCGCCCTGGTAATTATTGCCACAACTCTGGAATTGCTAGATGTGGGGCTGCAACGGGGCGCGATCGCCCAACCACAAACACCCCAACCACAAACACCCCAACCACAAATACTCCAACCACAAATACCCCAACCACAAACACCCCAACAAATCCCAACACCCCAACAAATCCCAACACCCCAAATCCAAACACCCCAACCAAAAGCAGACGACCCCAAAAACCTCGGCTACGTCTCCCCAGAATTTGCCGAAAATTTCTCCCAGCAACAAATCGACCAAATCAACGCCAACGTCGAAACACTGCTGCTAACTCAAAGCTGCCCCCGCTGCGACCTCCGAGCCGTAAAATTAGTTAACATTAACTTAAAAAATCCCATCCTTACAGGAGCCGATTTATCAGATGCCAACCTTAGCGGTAGTCGCTTCGAAATCTCAGATTTTGTCAACACCAATCTAGCTCGCACAGACTTAAGCGGAGCCGAATTAGTAGGAGCGAGAATCAGCAACGCTAACCTCAGAAAAGCTAACTTGACAAAGACAAATTTAGACGGTGCAGACCTGCGATTTTCCGACTTGAGAGATGCCAATCTTTCCGATGCCAACCTCCGCAATGCTAATATAGATGGCGCTAGTATCGATCGAGCAAGTATGGCCGGTACCACAATGCCCGACGGCCGAAAAAATCAATAATATAGCCTCGTTTCCTAGGCGATTGAAATCGCTTCTTATCAAACAAAGTCCGCATAGTGCGCGGACTGCATCCCTTGTTCCCTTTCCTTCCAGGCAGAGCCTGGGAAGAAATATCTAGAGGCTCTGCCTCATTTCCAGATCCGCTTGTTCCCAGGCAGAGCCTGGGAATAAATATCTAGAGGCTCTGCCTCGTTTCCTCGTTTCCTCGTTTCCTGCTTCCCTCTTCCCTCTTCCCTCTTCCTTCCATCCGTTACATCCGTTACATCCGTGGAGCGAATCCGTTGCCGAACTTCCTTCTGAATCAAACAGCCAAAAACCTCTGAATCACCTCATCACTTAACTCCTTAGTGCTTCCCGAAGCCACAATCCCGCCTTTTTGCATAGCATAATACCAGTCAGCTTGCCGCACAAAATGCAAATGTTGCTCCACCAACAAAACAGAAATTCCCCTAGTAGCAACCACGCGGCGCACCGCAGCTTCTATGTCTAAAATAATAGACGGTTGAATTCCCTCCGTAGGCTCATCCAAAACCAGCAACTGCGGCTCACCCATCAAAGCTCTAGCAATAGCTAACTGCTGCTGCTGTCCCCCGCTCAAATCACCTCCCAGGCGATCGAGCATAGTTTTCAAAACAGGAAATAAATCAAAAATTTCATCAGGAACTTCAGGATTTTTAGTTTTGGTTGGTTTCGCTTCCAAACCTAACAAAAGATTTTCTTTTACCGTCAAACGGGGAATAATTTCACGTCCTTGAGGCACATAACCAATGCCCATTTTCGCCCGCTGGTGAGTCAACTTAGAAGCAATAGATTCTCCACCAAAAGCAATAGTGCCACTGCGGGGTTGCAGCAACCCCATAATCGTTTTTAGCATAGTAGTTTTGCCCACACCATTGCGGCCGATCAAGCAAACCATTTGCCCCGCCATAACGCTTAAATCGACATCGCGCAAAATGTGACTTTCGCCGTAATAAACATTCAAATTAGAAACTTGCAGCATATTCTTTAGATTGGTAAGGGATAATTGGTAATTGGCAATCGGTAATCGGCAATTAGTAATCGGAAAGAGTCAACTAACTAATGACCAATGACTAATGACTAATGACTAATGACTAATGACTTCTTACTCTTCCGGTTTGCCCAAATATACCTCAATTACCCGATCGTCATTTTGCACCTCATCCATAGTCCCCTCGCACAAAACCGCACCCTGATGCAACACCGTCACCTGCCGCGCAATTTGCCGCACAAACTCCATATCGTGTTCAATTACCAACACCGAATGACTTTCGGCCAGCGAAATTAGCAACTCACCAGTTAACATAGTTTCCTCATCCGTCAAACCCGCCACAGGTTCATCTACCAACAACAAATCAGGAGATTGAGCCACCAACATTCCAATTTCCAACCATTGCTTTTCCCCGTGAGAAAGCAAACCAGCCGAAACATCAGCTTTAGCCACTAAACCAATTGTTTCTAACAAACCAGCAACCGTGCGTTTTTCAGCAGCCGAAGCAGGCTTAAACAAAGTAGAAAAAACATTTTTATGGCGGCTGCAAGACAATTCCAAATTTTCGCGCGGCGTTAAATTCAAGTAAACTCGCGGCGTCTGAAACTTGCGACCAATTCCCAAGCGCGAAATCCTATCTTCCGACAACTTGCGCAAATTTTGTCCCTTAAATAACACCCTGCCTTCTGTCGGCTGCACCTTCCCGGTAATCGAATCGAGAAAAGTTGTTTTCCCCGCACCGTTAGGGCCAATGATAACTCGCAGTTCGCCCGCATCCATGCTAAAATTTAAACCGTTGATGGCTTTAAAACCATCAAAACTAACAGTTAAGTTTTCTATTTCTAAGACTTTTTCCTTCATAATTAGCAATTAACTCACTAATGGACAACAACCGATACCTCTTGTAGGTGCGGAGAGGAAATATCCTCCGTGATTAAGCAGATTTTATCCCCTTCCGCGGCACCCTAGTTTCTACTTTTTCTACCAGTTTACTCTCAACTAAAACTGCTAGAACTGCTCGGAATTGCAGTTGGGCTTGCAGCCATAATTCGCTCCGCTAACTTCGATAGCGGCAGACTTTGCAAATACACTTTTCCAGGCCCGGTTAGCTTGACTAAAAACAAGCCTTCGCCGCCAAATAGAGCATTTTTAAACCCGCCCACAAACTGAATATCGTAGTCTACTGTGGGCGCAAAAGCTACCAAACAACCAGTGTCCGCTCGCAACACTTCGCCAACAGCCAAATTTTTCTCAACTATGGTTCCTCCCGCATGAACAAAAGCTAGCCCGTCACCCTGCAACTTTTGCAGAATAAAACCTTCTCCGCCAAAGAAACCGGCACCTAGCCGCTTGGTGAAAGCTACCTCAATTTCAATGCCGTTAGCCGCACAGAGAAATGAGTCTTTTTGACACAAAAATTTACCGCCAAGTTGGCCTAAATCGAGGGGAATTACTTTACCCGGATAGGGGGCGGCAAAAGCGACGCGGGCCTTGCGATTTCCGGCGTTGACAAAGGTGGTAATGAAAAAACCCGCTCCTGTCAGCATTCGTTTGAAACCTTGAAATAAGCCGCCGCCTGTGGATGTTTGCATTTGGATGTCGCCTTCCATGTATGTCATGGTTCCAGCTTCAGCCCTGACGCCTTCTTTGGGGTCGAGTTCAATCTCGATTAGTTGCAAATCGTCGCCGTAGATTTTGTAGTCAATAATATCTGCCATATTTAACCTCTAAAGTTAGAGAACTAGGTTGGTTGCTGCTGATATTTAAGTAGGTGGAGATATACAGCAGATTGCAAGTTTATGAAGTACACCCGCCTATAGAAATCCCCCTAGGGACACGGGGCCCGGCGGTGTCTAAAGCTGCACTTGATACACCAGGGATACGCTGTATATTGCGTCTCCTCAGAGAGAAACGCAGCTTTTCCCAAGTCTATTGCGATTGCTTCGTTTATCTCTTTCAGGTAAAATTTATTTATGTCCGCCTACTTCTAAATTACACGATATTTTTGCACTCAATGTTCAAGTTCTTCTTTTTCGCGCTGCACTTGGGGGTCTTCTTCCAGGCTGGGGTAAGTAGAGGCGTACCTCGGTCTTCTGAACAGGGTGCGGATTTGGTCGAAACCTTGATTTTGCAGCCATCCGACTAAGCCGTCGGGCAGCACTGTGACTACTATTAGGAATAGCGCCCCTTGGAAAAATAGCCACACTTCGGGGAATTGTTCGCTCAAGAAACTCTTACCAAAGTTGACTAGCAATGCTCCCAGTATTGCTCCTGATAATGTGGCGCGACCTCCGACTGCGACCCAGATTACCATTTCAATGGAAAAGGCAATATCCATTGCTTTTGGCGAAATGATTCCGGTTTGTACGGTAAATAATGCGCCTGCAATCCCGGCTAAACCGGCGGAAATTGCAAAGACTAAAACTTTATATCCTGTGGGATTGTAACCTGAAAAACGCAGGCGCACTTCGTCGTCGCGAATTGCTACTAGCAGGCGGCCGAAGCGCCCGCTGGTCAGCCAGCGGCAGAGGGCGTAAGTTGCTGCTAGAAATATTATGGTGAGAATATAGAAAATATATTGAGTATCTCGGTCATTTACTGTGGCTCCGAACAAGGTTTTAAAGTCAGTGAGTCCGTTGGTGCCGTTAATGAGTTTTTGCTGACCGTTAAAGAAGTTGAAAAATACTATGGTTGCTGCTTGGGTGAGAATTGAAAAGTAAACGCCTCGAATCCGATTTCGGAATACTAAATAACCCAAAAGTGCGCCCAAAATAGCGGGGATGAGAACTATTGCTGCTGCTGAGAAGGGAAATGAATAAAATGGTTGCCAAAACCAGGGCAGTTCGGTGACGCCGTAGAGACCCATAAATTCTGGCAATTGGATGCTGGCGGTTGGGGGAATTTGTAGTTTTAGGTGCATGGCGAAGGCGTAGCCGCCGATCGCAAAAAATACGCCGTGTCCGAGACTGAGCAAACCCGTGTATCCCCAAATCAAGTCTATGCCGAGGGCTACAATTGCTAGTGCTAAAAATCGCCCCAATTGATTGAGGCGAACGTCGGGGAGTATTCCTGGGATCAGGAATATGAATATGAGGGCGATCGCGCTGACAATTGCCGCTTCTTTTAGCCAAGCTTTTTGATATTTGTTCTGCATTTTTCGCTACCCTCGCAGTTGTAATTTTTAATTTTCTACCGTCCGCCCTTTTTGCGGGAAAATCCCTCCCGGCTTCACTTGCAGAAAAGCCATAATTAAGGCGAATACCATTACTTTTGCCATGCTGGTTGTGGCGAAAAATGTGAAGAAGTCGGCTAAAGGCTTGACAGGAGCGAACATTATTGCTAAGGTTCCCGATCCGATCAGGTAATTTGCAGTGCCGATCGCCATCGCAGCAACTACAGTCCCCACAATCTTGCCGACACCGCCCACAACCACCACCATAAACGTATCGACTATATAATTTTGTCCGGTATTTGACCCTACGGAACCGATCAAACTAATCGCGCACCCAGCGACACCTGCCAGCCCCGAACCCAAAGCAAAAGTCAGCGCGTCTACTTGTTCGGTAGGAATGCCCAAACACGCGCTCATGCTGCGATTTTGCGTCACAGCGCGAATGCGAAGTCCCCACACAGACTTTTGCAAAAATAGGTAAATTCCCGCCAAACAAATTCCTGTCAGCGCAATAATAAAAAGTCTGGCGTAGGGCAACTGGAAATTGCCCAGCGGGATGCCGCCGCGCAGCCATGCAGGGGCAGTCACATCGACGTTTTGAGCACCAAACCAAGGTTGAGTTACGGAGAGTTGGTAAGTTTGCCCTAAAAAGGCGCTCACCGCCCAGGAAATACCCAAAGATAAAGGCAAAATTATGGCGATAATTTGGCTGCGAATGCGATCGAAATCCGAGCGCTGTTTCAGCACTCGCAAACCGCCAAAAAACAGCAAACAAAACACCGCAAGCCCAATTACCAGCACCCAACTGACGCTGCGGACAAACTGCTGCAAAATTAAACTTACGCCCCAAGTTGCCAGCAGAGTTTCTAGCGGCCGCCCGTAAAGATAGCGAATCACTCCTCGTTCGAGAATTAATCCTACCAATGCAGCTACTAAAAAAGCTAGGGGAATCGCAAATAAAATATAGGTTTCAAAAGCAAATCCTCCGATACCTTTGAAGACATTTTGCACTACGAAAGTTGTATAAGCCCCTAGCATCATCAATTCGCCATGAGCCATATTAATCACGCCCATCAGCCCAAAAATAATTGCTAATCCCAGGGCTGCAATTAGTAAAACAGCGCCGATGCTAATGCCATTAAATAAACCGTCTAATAAGCCGATCGCCACTTGTTATGCTCCTATTTTCCTATAATATGTGGTGCAATTATGTAATGGTAAGGTGGGCATTGCGCCCCTAAAAACGCTAGTTTTTCTATAAGCGTCAGGTGGGACATCAGCGCACAGAGGGATGTTTTAGGTGAGCTATTAAATCGGGTAAAGGTACGCATTGCACACCCTAAAGACGCGATTTTTTTATGAGGCGAAGGTGTGCCCTAAGCACCCGGAGCGACGTTTTATGTACACAGTTATGTAAAGCGGGGAAAGGTGCGCTACGCGCACCCGGAGAGAGTTGAAAATTTACTTAATTATGTAGTCTTGAATTTGCCGCCTTTCGTGGGGTCTGACCAATCGCAAGAAAAGCCCTTTGTTTCCGCGACAAACTGGTTCCAAGGCACCGGCTTCACTGCTTCTGGCGTAGCAAAAGCGATCTTAAACAAACCGTCTTCTCTCACTTCGCCCAACCGCACAAATTTAGAAAGGTGATGGTTAACTTCCATCGTTACTTTGCCCCCCGGCGCGTCAAAGGTTTGACCCAAAGCTGCTGCCCGCACTTTTTCCAAATCGTCGGCTGTCCCTGCTTTTTCGACGGCTTGCTTCCAGAGGTAAACCATGATGTAAGCTGCTTCCATCGGGTCGTTAGTCACTCTATCTTTGCCGTATTTTGCCTTGAAAGCTTCCACAAATTTTGTATTGGCGGGAGATTCCACGGTCATGAAGTAATTCCAGGCGGCGTAATGGCCTTTAAGATATTCTACGCCGATCGCCTTTACTTCTTCTTCCGCAATACTGACAGACATTGACGGATATTTGTCCGGGCCCAAACCTGCACCCTGCAACTGTTTGAAAAATGCTACGTTGCTGTCCCCGTTGAGGGAATTGAAAATGACGCCTCCGTCTGGCAAAGCTGCCTTAATTTTAGTAATAATTGGCGTGACTTCTGTACCGCCCAAAGGAATGTAATCTTCTCCAACTAATTCCCCACCTTTGGCTGCTAGCTGTGCTTTGATAATGGTATTTGCTGTGCGGGGGAAAACGTAGTCAGACCCGACTAAGAAGAATTTTTTGCCTTTATTTTCTAGCAGCCAGTCAACTGCTGGTTCGATTTGCTGGTTTGGTGCCGCGCCGGTATAAAAGATATTTTTGGAACACTCTTGACCCTCGTATTGTACGGGATACCAGAGCATATGATTTTTTTCTTCAAAGACTGGCAATACTGCTTTGCGGCTGGCGGATGTCCAGCATCCGAAGACGGTGACGACTTTATCTTGGTCGATCAACTTTTTGGCTTTTTCGGCAAAAGTCGGCCAGTCTGAGTTGCCATCTTCTATTACTGCTTCGATTTGTTTCCCGAGGACACCTCCAGCTTTATTAATTTCTTCGATCGCTAATTGTTCGGCATCGACAACGCTTTTTTCGCTGATTGACATTGTGCCGCTCAAGGAATGCAAAATTCCTACTTTGATCGTGTTTCCGCCCCCGGCTGCTGCTGGTGTACTTCCTGTTGATGTGGGAGAAGCGGCTGGAGTTGCTGTTGGACTGGGAGTTCTACAAGCTTTTAGAAATAAACTTGATGTTAGGGTAGCAGAACTGTATAAAAGAAATTTCCGCCGATCGAATCGCTTTGTCATTTTTTGTTGTTACTGTTGAATAGATGAGTCTGATGATTGAGAATAATAACACATAGCGACTTGATATTAAGACTCGCTTCACCAGACTGTTGTATTTTTAGATACAAAAGTTATTATTCTTGACAAAATGAATGTTTGCTGGGCAGTGATGGCAACTGAGGAAGAAACCGGGCTGATACCATTTGAGATTTGAGATTTGAGATTTGAGATTGACTGATGACATAAGGGTTTGGAGCACGGGCCTACCGTTGCATTTTTTCTGAAACCGGCTTTAGACACCAAAATACGTCTTTTCAGGAATTAAGTAGGTAAGCGGGATTAAACACTGCTATGTAACAGTATGTAAGCAGGGCTAACTTAGCCACGCTTAGGGCATTTGGATACTTTACAATCCTTTACATAATTGGGTTTTACAGCGCCTACCTACTTAGTGTGAAATTACAAATTGGGTTTCTTTACATAATAGGACTAAGGCTAACTGTCATAGGACCATCGACTTGTAGGGTGCCCCGGAGTCCGTTATATCAATTCCGGTAACACCGTTCGGGATGGTCCGTGGTCCGTCTTCCGTGGGGGAATGTGAAATTATTGACCTTGACTTGATTATTCCGATGCAGCCGGAAACGATATTATTGAACGATTATCGAAGATGTAGGGTAGTAGAGAACCTTAGTATATATGCTGGTGGCGTCCAGGACGGATATAAATTATGTTATTGATGCTAGGAGTTAGGCAGAAACCGGGTCGATCGCTCTGCTCCCGGTTATTGATGCTAGAACTTAGGCAGCAACCGGGTCGATCGCACAATATAGGCGGGCGTCAAAGCAGGTAAAGATCGCGCTTCGCTTGGAAGACGATCGTCACCTGTAGATATGCCCCCTGATGCATGGAGAATAGCGGACTCGAACCGCTGGCCTCTGCGGTGCGATCGCAGCGCTCTACCAACTGAGCTAATTCCCCTGATTGAGTTTTAATTTAGCATTTTAGATGCGGGATGGACGAATCTAAAAGTCTTAGAGGTCTCGCTTGCTCTCACCTTCGCAGACCGTGACCTACGTTAGCACGTAACTGCTAAAAACGTCAAGAGTTTTCCGCAGCCGGCTCAGTGCGGGCGATCGAGCTTCGTTGGGCGACTCTGTCCAACTCTAAATCAGCAAAATAGTCCACCGTCCAATTAGCTTGGCGCTGGATCATGTGAAACGGGTAAGTGTGAGTCACACCCGCTACCTGAATCCCCGCTTTTTTCGCCGCTTCAATCCCCGCAAAAGTAACTTCTAGCGCCAAACACTCGATCGGTTGCAGATTAAAGTCGGGATATTTCTGGTTGAGAAGTTCCACAGCCAATAGATAGCCGTCGGGTGCTGGTTTGCTCGCCTTCAAGTCGTCGCCTGCGACAATTAAGTCAAAGTTTGCTGCCAAACCTGCCCGATCTAACACCAATTCTATGTCCGATCGGATTGCCCCGCTAACTACGGCCATTTTCAGTCCGGCGACCCGAATTTTGTCAATAAATTCTGCCAAACCGGGATAAATCGGCAGTTTGTCCAAAGTATCTATTTGAGCTTTGTAAGCTTCGGCCTTGCGCCGCAGCAGCCGATCGAGGTATGTTTCTGTCACAAATCGTCCCCGGCGCTCGAGAAGTGCGGTAATGCAAGCGCTATCGCTCCTTCCCAAACAAACTTCTCGAAACTCCCCACGTTTGAGCTGGAGATTTTCATCGAGCATCAATCGATCGATTATTTTCTCGTGAATCGGCTCGTCCTTAACAATCACACCATTAAAATCAAATAAAACTGCTTTTAGAGTCATTAGTCATTAGTCATTAGTCATTAGTCATTAGTCAGTCAACAGTCAACAGTCAACAGTCAACAATCAACAGTTTATACATCAAGCGGGAGCTGGAATGCCTGGTAAATCGCCATCAAAATCACGAGCCCGATCGATCGGATTCCACCCCGCCGCCACCGGCACCTGTTCCAAATCTTCCCCAGGCAAAGGTTTCACGCCCTGCGTCACCTGATTCGTCCACCAGTGTTCGTGAGTTTGCACCGCCGCGAATCCAGCCGCCCCCGCCCAAGCATCGAGGCTGCCAGCCACGTAAGACTTTATATAAGGATCTTCCAGCATATCAGTCAGCCACGGTGTGTGCCGCAAAGTTTTTTGGCTTCCGTCCAAAATTACCACTTGTCCCCCAACCTTCAGCAGTCGGAAGCTTTCTCGCAAAATTGCCCGCGATACAGCAGGCGGCGTCTCGTGAAACAGGAAGGAAGCTGCGACTAAATCGAAGCTGGCATCGCCAAAAGCAACGCTTTCGGCCGATGAGTGCAACCACTGGATATTTAGGCCGGCTTTTTGCGCTTTCATGCCGGCGACTACCAGCATATAAGGCGACAAGTCCAGCCCGACAACTTCCGCTTCGGGAAAAGCTTGCTTGAGCATGAGGGTTGTCGAACCGGTGCCGCATCCCAAATCGATGATTCGGCGCGGTTTCACCCGCACAGCGTCAATTAAGCCTTGCCTGACGACTGTTTCGTGGGGAGGCAAAAGATATTGCGCGATTGGATCGTGGGAAATGGCGGCACTGGGGTTGAGGTAGCCGCCTTTAATGCCGTGAAAGTTTTGGCTGCTGTAATATTCGGGATAAATTAAGTCGGGTTGTCGGTAGCGATCGGCCGCTGTTTCCCAGTTGATACCTTCGTAGAGTCGTTTCAGTGCTTCTTCGTCGATCGCCAGTCGCATCAGGGGACCCAAAAGGCCCTGGAAAATTGTATCCTTGCCAACAGCCATAAAACACTCCTTAAAAAAAAACTATTCTAATTTTAGCCAAGGACCGTCAACTTAGCATTAATTAAAACTGTTTGTCCCCTCGAACCTCGAATCTCTTCCCTCTCTCCGTTACCTCTGTTACAAAATCCGTGGGCTTCCTTTCCCACTTCCTTCTTATACCTGTTTCAAAAAAGAATGCAACTATAGACAAGCTGCAAACCATTATTTTATCATTCCTTCCCAATTCCAAAATCTAAAAACTCAACTCTCAAATCTAAAATCTCAACTATTAGATATAAAATCTCCACTCTTAGATCTAAAATCTAAAATCTAAAATCTAAAATGGTTTTACTTTCCGTTACTAATAGGAATTTTTACCACAAACTCCGTGCCGCCGCCCGGAGGCTGAGAAATTTGGATGCTGCCGCCGTGTCCATCCACTACAATTTTGTAGCTAATTGCTAACCCCAAACCAGTGCCTTTGCCCACGGGTTTAGTAGTAAAAAATGGGTTAAAAATTTGGTTTTTAACGCTGTCGGGAATGCCCGGGCCGTTGTCAGCGATCGCCACTTCCAGAAATTTCCCGTTATTTTCGCGAACTACTCCCGTGGAAATAGTAATAATTTTATCCAGGCCATCGATCTCGTCCAAGGCATCGAGCGCATTGCTCAGCAAGTTCATAAACACCTGATTGAGCTGAGAGGGATAGCACTCGACTGAAGGCACTTTTCCGTAGTTTTTGACTATATCAATTCTATTATTGATGCGGTTGGAGAGCAGCAGCAAGGTGTTTTCTATACCTTCGTTAATGTCCGCCAGCTTTTTGTCAGATTCATCAAGGCGAGAAAAGTTGCGCAAAGAAAGAACTATGCTGCGAATGCGATCGGTTCCTATTTTCATAGAATTCAATATATGCGGCAAATCTTCTTCAATAAATTCTAACTCGATTTCTTGGGCAAAATCTGCGATTTCCCGGGGAACCTCTGGGAAGGTTTGTTTGTATAGATTCACCAAGTATAATAAATCTTTAGTATATTGGCTGGTGTGAGGCAAATTAGCCGCAATGAAGTTAACGGGGTTGTTGATTTCGTGTGCTATTCCGGCCACCATTTGACCTAGGGATGACATTTTTTCGCTCTGCACTAAATGAGTTTGAGTTTTTTTCAGTTCATTTAAGGCACTATTGAGCAGTTTTACTTGGTCTTGGGTTTGACTGTAAAGGTGAGATTGAGTAATTGCGATCGCCAATTGGTCTGCTACAGCTTTTAACAGTTGGATTTCCTCCCGGCTCCAAAGCCAATGAGTAGCGTGGCTGCAAATTAAATAACCCTGCGGCTGGTTCTGAGTCTGGACAGGTACGGCTAAATAGCTATTAGCTTTAAGATCGATCGGTTGAGTTACACTCTCAGCCAAAGTGTCGCTCGAAAGAATCATTGGCTCGCCTTTGCCACTCGGTATTAACACATTCCCGACAAAGTAAGGCTCAAACTTTAGGCCTGGTGTCGCCGAATCAGATTGGCAAGATTCCCACAGGATTTGTAACATTTTTTGTTGCGGTTCGTACCAACCAAAAGCCGCCCGTTCTAGGTGCAGCAAATTTACTATTTCTTCGACTGTACTTTGGACGATTTGGTCTAATTCCAGGGAAGCGCGAATGCGTCCGGCAATCCGGTTGAGCATGGCTTCTCGCTCCGCTTGAGCGCGATTGTTTTCCGAGCAATAAATTAGCCAAATTGCTGCTAGCATTGCCGGGACGAGCAGTCCGGCGACTCCGGATGTCAGCAAATTTAATGCTTGCAGTTGGGATTCAATATTTTCGCGGGGAATGACTAAAGCCATCGACCAGTTAACTTCCTTGAGGGGAGCGTAGCCTACATACACCCATTTTTGATCTATTTTTACCAGTTCGATGTTCCTCTGGCGGTCGATCATCTGTCGCGTAATTGTGGAGAGTGCGGGCTCTTGTGAATCTAAAAAGCTTGGGGCCAGTCGGTCGAGATTTCCGATTAAGTTCTTGTTGGGATGAACAATTGGCACTCCTTGTGAATTGAGCGCAAAAGCATAACTGTCGGAACCGTAGTGCAAGCTATTAGCCACAGATGCTACTTTATCTAATTTAATGCCGCCCGAGAGGACTCCAATTATTTGATTGGAAGCGGGAGGCAAGGCCCAAATAGGAGCTGAAATGACGATCGTGGAAACTTTTGTACTGCGGCCGATCAGCGGATCGGAAACGTTGAGCTGCCCAGCCATTGCTTTTTGAAAGTGTTGGCGGTCTTTGCTGTTTGCGCGGTAGCCTCTAGTGTTGATGAATGACCCGTCGGGTTGAGTTAATGACAGGATTAAATACTCTTTTAACCTGTATATTTTTCCTTGCAACTGGGGTTCGACTAATTTCCAATTCAGGGTGCTAACTGTAGGATCGTAAGCAATGGTTTCTATTTCTGCTTTGCGGCTGCTGAGCCAGCGGTCGATTTCGTCGGTGCCTTTTTCTAGTTTTAATAGTGCTATTTCCTTTAAATTGTCGAGGATTAGTCCGCGCACAAAAAAATAGCTAATGCAAGCAGTTGTGCTAATGGTTAAAGCCGTGGTGCCTAGAATTAGCAGGGTCAGCAAATGGCGGCGCTGCCGTCTGTGCTGCCAAAGACTGTGCGTTTGCTGCCACCTTGATTGAGCAGAATTGCTGATGTTTTGCCAAAAGCGGCGCAGCTTTTTTGTTGGGTGCGGCGCAGACAGACATCCGGCTTGATTTACTGGGTTTTGCATCATCAAATGTTCCCTTTGAGTCAAATTGATCGAACGGCCTTCGTCATTGGGCCGAATTAATATCAGGCAAGGAGTGAGACCAGTTTAAGAAACGAATGCAACTGTAGCCAATATCCAAACCCCGTTAGCGATCGGTCATTCCCAAGTCTTTAATCTAAAATCTAAAATCTCAAATGGTATGATATCAACTCCGCTAGCTGAGGAATTGTAAAATCTCATCAACAGTCAATACTCAACTATCATTCAGTTTTTCGACAGACCGTTAACAGTCAACAGTCAACTCAACAATAATTCCGGTGCAACCGGAATTGATATGACTTGCATCCCTGACAGCAAACAATTATTATTGGGTTCGCGCGCTTACCTTCTATTGTGGCATCAATTTTATATTTCGACCTTCGGTTTACCACTTGAGGTTAGTTCTTTACTATATCTTTAATCTCTATCTGGTTTTAATAACAACATAATGCTAAATAACACAGAGGAAATACGGAGTTTTTTAAATTAGCAATGTATTATAATGTATGCTCAAAGCCCCTTGACAATTTTACCAATTTGCGCTTTGGTTTTAGGGGGAAATTTTTTCGTCTAAAGCTTTTTTGGCCAAGCGGGTTGCATAAACGGTGAGGGCGATCGTTGCTAGCAAACCAATGCCGTAGAGAGCCCACTCAGCAGTAGTGCGCGATCGCCCTTGCGATCCGAGTGCAGCCAAACTCCCAGCCAGGGAACCGATATAAACATACATGACTGTTCCGGGAATCATGCCGATCCAAGATGCGAAAAAATAGTCTTTTAGAGATACCTGCGTGACTCCAAAAGCATAGTTAAGCAAATTAAACGGAAAAATCGGAGAAAGCCGGGTCAGCAGTACAATTTTCCATCCTTCAGAGGCAACTGCAGAGTCGATCGCCTTAAATTTTTGATTCCCCTCTATCTGTTTGGAAACCCAGTGGCGAGTTAAATACCTTCCTGTTAAAAAAGCGCAAGTTGCGCCTAAAACTGAGCCGATGGAAACACAAACCGAACCGCCCACTACTCCGAACAAAACGCCAGAACCGAGAGTCAGCAAAGAACCGGGGATAAATAAAACCGTTGCTACAATGTAAATTAGAATAAAAGCTGCCGGACCCCAAGGGCCGAGACTAGCGATCGACTCCAGGGCATTTTTCAGAATTCCTTGGAAGTTAAAAAACTTGGTCGCAGCAATTAAAGCCACAGCTAAACCAATCCCTAAAATCAGCTTCCACCTGTTTGATGTTGGCGGATGTTCACCGGGCGATCGCGAATCATTCATTACCTCAACTCCCCACTCTACATTGCATACACCCTAAGCTTGGCAGTTGCGCTGTCTTCGCTGCAATACTCTGTAATAAAGCGCAACTTTTCCCTTAAATTAAATCAAACTACCGCCGCAGCTAGAACCGCAACCTGCCGTACATCCATAACAATAAGCAGCAGTTTGCACCTCTTGAATCAAATCTAAACTCCCAGCTTCCAGCAATTTAGCAGCAGTTATCTTTTCCCCGCTGCCAGTTTTCGCCGGCAGATTTTCCATCTGGTTAAAATCGCAGTCGTAGACATTGCCCAAATAGTCGATCGACAATTCGTTACGGCACATTAAATGTTCCAGAGTACCCGGATTAAAATTATCCTCCAAAAACCCGAGATAAGGCTTGTGCAGTTTCTTATGTTCCAAATGAAACTTAGTCCGTCCCACCGGCAAATTAGTAATCGCGAACAATTGATTAAAACAAATTCCAAAATGTTCAGCTAAATAAACCTTGTAATCTTGCTCTAACTTGCCTTGTTCCGGTGTTAGCGAAAATTTTTCTGTGGCCGGCACTTGTGGATTGTACACCAAATCTACAATTAAATTAGGGTTTTTCCCGTATCCCAACTGATTTAGCTTTTGCAGCGCCCGAATCGAACTGTCAAAAACACCGCTGCCGCGCATTTTGTCTACATTGTCAGCTTGGTAGCAGGGAAGCGACGCCACAATTCTGAGTTGGTGCTGCGCGCAATATTCGGGAATATCTTCAAAACCTTTTTCAAAGTAAATCGTCAAATTAGAACGAACAATTACCTCTTTACCTGCCGCCCTGGCAGCTTCCGCCAGCGGTTTAAAACCGTAAAGCATTTCCGGAGCACCGCCTGTGAGGTCAACAGTTTGAATTTGAGGAAAGCGGCGAATGATTTCAATTAATTGGTCGCAAATTTCCGGGGAAAGTTCTTCTGTTCGTTTCGGGCTAGCTTCTACGTGGCAGTGAGTGCAAGCCAGGTTGCAGCGTTTGCCCAGATTAATTTGTAAAACAGTAATCTGCTTTTTAGTTAAAGCTGAGTTGAGTTTGTTTTTGAAAGGCGTGACTGCTGTCTGAATCATGTGCTAAACTTTTTAGTCTCTGCTCGCAACGGATTTAGAGGCGTTCTGGCGGAACGCCTCTCATAATTTAGCACTAATTCTTTGAAGGCAACAGATCCAAATTTTAACCGATCGCTAGAGAAGCGCTCGAAACCTGCAAGGCAAGGGTTATAATTTTGACACTAATCTTACTTGAGAGAGTCAACTAATTTTTCAACTCGTGCTTTAATTTCATCTCGAACGCGGTGAAAAGTTTCGATGGGTTGTCCGTCGGGGTCGTCGAGTTGCCAATCTTGAAAGATTTCTCGCAATACCCACGCTTCGGGTAAATTCACGCCACAGCCGCACAGAGAAATTACGGCATCGTAGTCTTCTGCATTGAATTCGTTTAATGGGTTAGATGTTTGATCGGTGATGTCGATGCCGATTTCTGACATGACTTGAATTGCTGTCGGATGAACTCTGCTTGATTCTAACCCGGAACTGGTGACTCCAATCTTGCCGGCTCCGATGGTTTTAGCGAATCCTTCTGCCATTTGCGATCGGCAAGAGTTTCTTTTGCAAACAAACATTACTTTTTTCATGGTTTTTGTTAGTTGTGAGTTGTTTGTTGTGAGTAGAGAATTTGAGAAATTAGGCAGATTTAGGGATGTCTTCCCGATCAAACCCCTTTTTAAACCAGAGTGCAACATTCACCAAGCTAATCAGCACAGGAACTTCGACTAATGGCCCAATCACCGCAGCAAAAGCAGCACCAGAGTTAATGCCAAAGACGGCAATAGTAACCGCAATTGCTAACTCAAAGTTATTGCTAGCAGCAGTGAAAGCCAAACTTGCTGATTTTGCGTAATCAGCTTTTATTTTCCATGCCATGTAGAAACTCACTAAGAACATGAACACAAAATAGATCAGCATCGGTATTGCTATCCGTACCACATCCATTGGAATTTGAACAATTAAATTTCCCTTTAAGCTAAACATTACCACGATGGTAAACAACAGGGCAATTAGCGTAACTGGGCTAATTTTGGGAATGAATTCGCTGTGATACCAGCGCTTGCCTTTGGCTTTTACCAGGGCAACGCGAGTTAAGAAACCGGCGATAAATGGAATTCCTAAATAAATGAAAACGCTATGAGCAATGTCGCCAATGCCAATGTTAACAACGCTGCCTTTTAATCCAAGTAACGGTGGTAAAAAGGTGACAAAAAACCAGGCATAAACGCTGTAAAACAAAACTTGGAAAATACTGTTTAATGCCACAAGTCCGGCTGTATATTCAGTATCTCCTTTAGCTAATTCGTTCCACACAATCACCATTGCAATACAGCGGGCTAATCCAATCATAATCAAGCCTGCCATATATTCTGGGTAATCGCGCAGAAAAGTGATGGCTAGCACAAACATTAAAATGGGGCCGATTACCCAATTTTGCAATAACGACAAACCGAGAATCTTTGTATTGCGAAATACATCTCCTAACTCTTCATATCGCACTTTTGCCAGTGGTGGATACATCATCAGAATTAAGCCAATGGCAATCGGAATGTTAGTTGTTCCCACTTGAAATTGGTTAATAAATCCTTCGATTCCTGGAATGAAAAATCCCAAGGCAATGCCGATGACCATTGCGAGAAAAATCCATAAAGTTAGGTAGCGGTCTAGGAAGGAAAGTTGCTTTAAAATGGTTTGTGTTTTCATCAGTTATTCCCCCGAAAATCCTGTGGATCTGTTTCAAGTTTTAGGACTATTAGCAGAGTTAATCTCTAGGGCGCGATTTGCTAGGGCGATCGCCTCTTTAGCGGCTTGTTCCTTGCGTTCGCTGTAGCGATCGGTCAAATAGTCCGCTTGCTCCCGCAACAGCAAGGTAAACTTGTACAGTTCCTCCATCACGTCGATCGCGCGATCGCGATAAGGCGAATCCTTCATCGTTCCATCATCATTAAACTCCTGATAAGCCTTCGCAACCGAAGACTGATTCGGAATCGTAAACATCCGCATCCAGCGGCCCAAAATTCTCAAAGTATTGACAGCATTAAAAGACTGGGAACCGCCGCTGACTTGCATCACCGCCAAAGTTCGGCCTTGAGTCGGTCTGACAGCCCCAATGCTTAAAGGAATCCAGTCAATTTGGTTTTTCATAATGCCGGTAATATTGCCGTGCATTTCTGGACTAGACCACACTTGACCCTCCGACCACAGGCTCAATTCCCGCAACTCTTGAACCTTCGGGTGAGTATCGGGAACGCTGCCGTAAATCGGCAATTCTAGAGGATTAAAAAATCTAACTTCTGCACCAAAATCCTCAATAATTCTCGCCGCTTCTTCCGCCAACAAGCGGCTGTAAGAACGCTCTCTTAACGAGCCGTATAAAAACATAATTCTCGGTTTGTGCGTAAAATTTGCCATGATGCTTTTAATTAAAATCCCGAAATCCGTTAGACAGTTCCCGATAAACTGCGACTGCTAATTGTGATCCCCAAATAGGAGCCACCCAATAAACCCAATGGTGTTCCCAAATGCCGCCAATTAAAGCCGGGCCGAGAGAGCGTGCCGGATTCATGCTCGCTCCGGTAATCGGCCCCATAAATGCAGCTTCTAAGCCTACTGTTAACCCAATTGCTATCCCGGCAAAGCCGATGTGAGCGCGTCTATCTAATCCCGAACCGAGGATAACAAACATTAAGATAAAGGTCAAAACAGTTTCTAAAATTAGAGACTGCAACCAGTTACCATTGAGAGGGATAGTTGCACCGAGATTTGCTACTTCACCTAAAGTAATTAGCAGCACTTGAGAAGCTGCGATTGCACCCGCACACTGCCCTAAAACGTAAGGCAAAACTTTATATTTTGGGAAAAAACCGCTCGCCCAAAACCCTAAAGTTACGGCGGGA
The DNA here is from genome assembly GCF_036702785.1 of Microcoleus sp. AR_TQ3_B6. NCBI lineage: Bacteria > Bacillati > Cyanobacteriota > Cyanophyceae > Oscillatoriales > Microcoleaceae > Microcoleus > Microcoleus sp. AR_TQ3_B6. The sequence goes on from NZ_JAUBVJ010000005.1 coordinate 37,621, forward strand.
TTAAAGTGTGCACCGCTGATGTGTCCTAGGGCGTAAATCATCGCAGTTACTACTGCACCAAATACAAAACTGACGCCTAAATGAGTTACGGAACCAGCGCTAGTTTTGTTAACCATCACCGCACCGGTGCCGGCAAAAACCAAAATAAATGTACCTAGAAATTCCGCGATCGCCTCTCGCCTGCAATCTGGCCGAGTACAAGCTAACCTCTGACCTGTTGCATCCATCGCTCTCAACTAATTGGTTCCATCCCATCATATCAATAAAATTTGATATGTCAATCATCAAACAACCGATATTAGTATTTGAGTGATTAAGAAATGTTGATGGGTTAACCCGCGTCGGCACAGGGGCGCGCCGGTAGGATCTGGCTGAAGCGACGGTATTCGGCGAGGTACTGTTCGAGGGCGACAAACTGAGCTAAATTGAGGCTGTAGTACATCCAGCGGCCTTCTTGGTGGCTGCGGACTAAAGCTGCATCCTTCAAGGCTTTGAGGTGAAAAGAGAGTTTAGACTGAGTGACGTTGAGTCGATCGCACAAATCGCAAACGCACAACTCCTGTTCCCGCAGCAACTCCAAAATCTGAAGCCGCAGGGGGTCAGAAAGGGCGTGAAAGCCAGCAGCAATCAATTTATCTGCAACAGGTGGCGCGATCGGAGAATTTTTAACCATAAATTACCCTTAAATTTTTATTCAAAAACTCCCGGCGCGATTTCTTGTTTTTACCGTTAGATGCGATGGGGTTATCCTGCGATCGCAAACCCCAATCAACTGCGAACTCTTTATCTTCTATAGCAATCCTAAATGATTCTACTCGTTACCAGGCTCTTCCTGGTAACGCAGATCCGGAGGCTCTGCCTCGATTTTCGCGCGAGGCAGAGCAAGAGTGACATTGATTCCCAGGCACAGCCTGGAAGTTAACCAGTTATTGAAACTGATGCGAGGATTGCTATAGGACTAACGATTAATTCTCTTACCGATGCAACACCCAGTAAGCGCAGCCGCTGATTGCAGCAGCAATTGGCAAGGTCAAGATCCATGATAGTAGAATCTGATAGAAAACGCGCACATTAGCTTTTTTTGAAATCAATCCTACACCAAAAATTGAGCCTACCGAAACATGGGTAGTAGACACTGGAAGTCCATAGCGACTGGCAGCAATAACTAAAAATCCAGTCACTAAGTTTGCCACAAGTCCTTGACCGGTATTCATTGCTGTAAGCTTTTTGCTCATTGTTTCGGCAACTTTTCGAGCATTCAACAAACCGCCGACCGCCATGCCTAAAGCTACGGCTAAACTTCCCCACTGAACTGATATTGATTGACCGACTAACATCAGCGAAACAATTTTCGGCGTATCGTTCAATCCTCTGGCAAAACTGACGATTCCCGCACTCATAAAATGGCTAACATCCACTAACTTTTGGCTGGGAATTTGTAAGAAATTTCCCAGGTACCTTTGAGTGCATTTATCGAGAGAATCGACCGATCCATCAGCGGTTGTGATGCACTTCAGTATGTTAGTTGCATCCGGTTGGGGAATGGGAATAATCTGTTGAATTTGACCAGCGCAAATACACCATTCTTTCTCGATTCCTAAATAAACTCGCAGGTAGCGAGACAGCCCATAAATTAAAGCTGCTAATGGAATCGCCATCAGGGGACTCAGCAACAAAGGCATTAGAAAAGTTTTCTGCAATCCTGTAAAATTAACTTGAGTACCAATTGCGACTAAACCTGCACCGACAAGAGCACCTGTAAGACCGTGAGTTGTGGAAATAGGGAATCCAGTTAAGGTAGCAAGAATAACGGTTAAACCCGCAGCGATCGCGACTGCCAAATGAAAATCAGGGGCATTGGCGATCTCGTCTGGAACTAGCCCTTTTCCCGAAAAGCTTTTGACCAGCGTTTCTGCTAAAAAAATAGAAAATACTGAACCTGCAAAAGTTGTAATCGTTGCCCAACCAATTGCTGTTTTATAGTTGGTCGTCTGACTGCCAAACAGTGTCGCCACGCCTTTAAAATTATCATTAGCACCATTGCAGTATGCTAAAAAAAACGTGGCGATAAATAGCCCAATAAGTAACATATAGCCTTTCTCTGTAACATGAGGTAATATCTGGCATAAGGCATCGGGCATCGGCCAAATAGGGCATCGGCCAAATAGGGCATACCTCACCACGCGATCGAACCGCTATAAGTGTGGTTTATTTGAAACAGTTTTTGGTTCAAGCCCCTACAGCACCGAATTTGATTGTAGAGACACAGTTGCCTCCAATAAAATAATGAAAATATTAAGATTTTTTGGGAAGGCGAGCGATCGCGTCTTAATTTCGCGCAACATGGGAGCGAGATTGAACGATACTATAATTAAGGCTCGGCGATCGCGGACGGTACGCTCACCTCACCGATTCACTTAGAATTCTGTACCCTTGCCGGCACATCTGTCAGTCCCGCCTTCTGCATCAGCGAAATCACCCCTATAGATAGAATTCCCCCAATAATTGCCCCAACAACTACCAGGATCAGAAAGACTTTTTGCAGAGTTTTTTTAGTAGCTGGGTGGTACTGTCTCGGCAATTCTTGGTCTTGCTCGTCAACTTCTTGCTCCAGGGGGTCTAGGGGATTGGATGGATTTGAGTTAAAAGGATTGGGCGCTTGATTCATGGCTGGCTTTGGTTAAAGGAGATCGACACCTATTTTAACTTGCGATTTACCGTCGCAGCTTAAATAATACATTCTGGTTTCACTCAAGACTCTATAAAATTTATTAAGATACCGAGAATTTTACCAACATTATTAATAAAATATTCGCTGGTGTCAATCTCGATCGCAATTCCTTCTAGTTTGAGAAATTTCCAAATACTCCCAGTTGTGATAACTCCATAAATTGTCTGAATGTCATTTTCTTGACGCTGGTTAAATATTTGTGCTGCGATCGTTTCTGCCATGCACTGTCCTAAGCCGGATTGGATGTTGTCATTTTTGGCTTCAACCAAGGCGATCACTGGGGATTCAATGACTAGCTGTTCCGGCGATCTGCTAATTAGAAAATCGCAATAACCGCTCAAACCCCTAGCAGCGTCTACATTGAATTCTCGACCGGAAAATAAACTCATCCGTTGCGGCAGCCGTTTTTTTATCTCAACTAATATTGGCGCGACAATTAGCTCGGAGCGAGCTTTCTCGGAATTAATTTCTAGTGCTAAAGGCAGATTGAATTGCAAAGTTTCTTGCAAAAAACTGCTTGGTTCTATTTCGGGAATGTCCGCAAACAAGCCCATCTTGCTCGAAAAGGCGATGCCGAAAGTTGCCTTAATTTGTTCTATGCTAAATTGACTGTAGGGCATTTAACTCCCTCTCTCAAAACAATAATTTTTTCAAAGATCGCAGCCGGGGCGGGTTGATCTGATTCTACTGCTTAAAATACAGATTTTAGTGAACCCGCCTCTACCAATTTTTACACTTCTGCTTTTGACAGGCGATCGAGAGAAATAGTGGCCGCTTGAGATACTTGGGAATTGCTGTCTTTTTCTAAGTATTTTAAAGCCGAAACGCTCTTAATACTCGGCAAATTGCCCAAAGCTTCAGCCAGCCTCTGGCGGATCAGCCAATCTTCCGACTGAGCAAAATTGAGGATGCGATCGATCGCCCCAATTTCCTTAATTTCCCCCAAAGCCGAAATAGCCGCCTGCTGGATCACCACTTGCTCGCTGTCGAGAGCTTTTAGCAGCACGTCGCGAGCCCGGGGATCTTTAAGATTCCCGAGAGAAACAGCAGCACTGAAGCGCACCAGCCATTGAGTATCTTCGTAAAAAGCCCGCACCAAAGCATCAAAAGCTCTGATATCTTCCAGATAGCCCAAAGCACCTGCAGCGTCAGCGCGAATGCCGTAATCAGGGTCAGTTTCTAGCAATTTGACTAGAATGGGATAGCACTCTGCAGTCGGTTTGACCCCAAGAGCAAACACAGCCATCGAGCGCACCTGCAAACTTTCGTCGTTCAACACCTTTTTAATCAAAGGCACCGCAATAGCTGCCGGCACGTTGCGCAAGTTGGCCAAAGCCACCATTCGATCGGCTGAATTTTCGCTTTCTAACTTGGCGGCAATTTGCTCTAAGCTTAAAGTTGTCATTATGGATAAATCTTGTAGTAAAACTTTACATTCGGGTAATTTTGATTATAGGGGAGTCTCAAGAGAAAAGCAGGCAGTAAAAACCGCCCTGCGTATTTGATCGAACGTGAGATTGCGAAGGAGTGACACCATTAATCTAAAGCTGAGATTGCGTAGAAATAATCAATTAGAAGTCTATTATTTAAATCCCAAGCACAGGCGAGGTGTTTGTGCCGTTCCCCAAGGCTTTGCCCGATAGTTAGCCGCCCTCTGACAACTTGCAATCAACTATGCCCTTTTACCACCCGCCCTTTTACTCCTCAGCCTTAGAACAAGCGATCGATCGCTACCCCCTCACTGCCGGACCAGAAACTTCCTTAGCAGTGGCGATCGCCCTGATGAGTCAGTTGGAAAACAGTTGTCCCCTAGTCAAAATACCTTTACCCTCAGACCGGGGATCCCTGAACGAAGCGTCCGCGCCGGAAAAGGTGCGGGCCCACTGCGTGCTCGTCGTGCAGAACCAGCAGACTATTACCACAGGCAACTTCTCCAACAACTCCAGAGAAGGGGTGTTAATCGGCATATTAACTCCCGCCGACCTTGTGAGGCTGATAGCTTCTGGCAAAATAGACACTCAGCAAAAAGTAGCCCTGCACAAAATACCAATTTCCGAAGTGATGTCCCCGGTGCCGATTTCCCTGACAGAATCCGATGACCAAGACGTGTTTACCGCTTTATCCTTATTTCGCCAGCACCGGATTCGCTATTTGCCGATCGTCAATCAATGGGGCCACTTGGTAGGAGTGCTGACGCGGGAAAGAATTCGCCAAGTATTGCAGCCTTCAAACATTCTCAAATTGCGGCGGGTAGCAGAATTGATGACTACGCCAATTACAGCGCCCCACACCGCCTCGCTCCAGAGCATAACCGAACTGATGTCAGAGCATCAAGTCAGTTGCGTAGTCATTACAAAAAACAAAGAATTAACAATGGAGAAGCCCAAAGATGACTATACCTCCATTTTTCACTATTCCTTTCACCAACCCCTGGGAATCCTTACCGAATACGACATCGTGCAGGCACAATTTCTCGAGCTAAAATTCCAGCAAACCCCAGCTCAAAAAGTCATGAGAACTCCCCTGCAATTTCTGCAACCTTCCGATTCCCTGTGGACGGCGCACAAAGAAATGCAGCAGCAACAAGTGCAGCGGTTGGTCGTCTGCGGGGGGCGCGGAGAAATGTTGGGAATTATTACTCAGACCAGCTTGCTCAGAGTCCTCGATCCCACCGAAATGTACCGAGTTGTCAAACAGTTGCAGCAGTCGGTTTATCAACTGCAAGCCGAAAAAGTGGAACTGCTGCAAAACCGCAACGCCAAACTGGAACAGCAGGTGCGGGAACGGACTGCAAAACTCCACGAACAATTGCAGCGCGATCGGCTGTTAACTCACATTTCCTTGCGGATTCACCAATCCTTAAACCTCGAAGAAATTCTCCACGCCAGCGTCGATGAAGTCCGCCAAGTTTTGCAAGCTGACCGAGTAGCAATCCTGCATTTAGAGTCGAGCAATTGCGGCATTGTAGTGGCAGAATCCGTTGCCGAAAATTGGCCTTCAATCTTGGGAGAAATCATGCCCGATAATATTTGGCAAGAATCTGCTCCGGTGATCGAACAGGAAATTTATGCCGTCCCCGACATCGACCAAGCCGGTTTGAGCGCCGAAAAATATGCGCGGTTCCAGCAAGCGCAAATCAAAGCTTATTTAATTGTACCTATTTTGCAAGACGGCAATTTGTGGGGGATGATGTGCGTCCATCAGTGTTCCAAATCCCGGCAGTGGCAGCCTTCGGAAGTGGATTTGCTGCTGCAACTGGCAACTCAAATCGCGATCGCCATTCAGCAAGCCCAACTCTATCAGCAAGTGCAAAATCTCAACACCGATCTCGAACGCCAAGTCCAAGAACGCACCGCCGAATTGCAGCAAAAAGTTCACGAACTCCAGCATTTAAACGTCCTCAAGGATGAATTTCTCAGCACAGTTTCTCACGAATTGCGGACGCCTTTAGCTAATATAAAAATGGCTATTCATATGCTGAGAATTTCTCCCACGCCAGAGCGGCGCCAGATTTATCTAGAAATTTTAGAAACAGAATGTACTAGAGAAACAGATTTGATTAATGCTTTGCTAGATTTGCAGCGGCTCGAAGCCGCAACTTGCCCGATCGACCTCGAACCAGTAAACTTAGAAGTCTGGCTGCCTACTATTATCGACCCGTTTTACACCCGGGCCCAGGACCGCCACCAGCATTTGCGAGTAGAGTGCGATCGCCACCTCCCCACGATTAGTTCCAACCGCGCTAGTTTGGGACGAATTTTAGCAGAGCTCCTCAACAATGCCTGCAAATATACTGCCAATGACGGTCAAATTTATCTGAAAGTTGAGTGCAAAAAGGGAGACTGGGAACAAGGAGGACAAAATAAAAATTCGCGACAAGCAAGTGCTCTGGCTTCAGAAATCCAATTTACACTCAGCAATCAATCGTCCATTTCCATAGAGGAATTGCCGCGAATTTTTGAGAAATTTTATCGAGTTCCCAACGCCGATCCTTGGAAACAAGGAGGTACAGGTTTGGGTTTAGCTTTGGTTCAAAAACTTGTCGAACAGTTGCAGGGAAAAATTGAGGTTGAAAGCAGCAATGGCTGGACTAATTTTACCGTCACATTTCCTACCAAGCCGGATGGAAATTAGTCCGCCATCAGTCGATTTTAGATTTGACATTTTAGACGGGGGCGTAAGACGTTAGGCGAGCGCAAGCGTCGCAGGATTTGAGATTTGAGATTTACTTCACAGATGAATCTGGGATCTAAAACAAGAGTCTAAAATTTTGGAGGATCCACGACTCCTAGCGGGGGCTTGTATCCATTGTGGGGTGGGGCCATCTTTTTTGGCTGTCACTCTTTTTTGGGAGCTAGTTTGGGGAGGCCAGACGGTGCTGGTGAAAAATTCAAATATTCATTTTTATCTTCAACAACTGATGATTTAGATGCTTGATAATTTTTGCGTTTGGTGGCATGATTCGCAACTGTGCCCAAGCAGGGTATGCCAAAATTTTCTAATTGACTGAAAACTTTTTGGACTACAGAAAAGTTGACCTGGCGAATTGCTACAACCATCAGTATTCCATCTGTGCGCGCCGCTAAAAAATTGGCATCTTTACTGTCAACGAGGGGCGGCGTATCGTAGATAACTAAGTCAAATGTTGCCTGAAGTTCTTCCATTAAATACTGCATCCCAGCTGAGGCAAGCCGTCTGGCAGTACCGGGAATAGGGAGACCGGCAGTTAATACAAAAAGATTATCTGCTAGAGGCGATCGCTGGATAATTTCACTGGGTTTGTTTTGATTGTCTAGCAAGTTGCTCAATCCGTTGACATTAGGCAGTTCCAACAGCAAGTGCAGGCTGGGCGAATGCAAATTCGCGTCTACTAACAGCACTCGCTGACCCGCCAGCGCTGCCACGTGAGCTAAGTTTAAAGCAACGGTAGATTTGCCTTCGCCAACTGTAGCCGAACCAACTACCAAAGAGCTAATCGTTCGATTTGAAGAAAGAAAGCGGATATTAGTATAAAGAGAGTCAAAAGCTTCTATAAATTCCGCAGCATTTTTCTTATTACGCTCTTTTCCTTCAATATAAGCATAGGCATTAGCAATAGAAGGCGGAAATTTTTTAGCATTCTTGTCAAGAGGAATTTCTCCCAATAAAGGCGCATCAACCGCATCTTTAACGTCATCAGCACAGTAGAAAATATTTTGAAACTTTTCAATGAGGATAGCCGCTCCCAGGCCCAAAACTAGCGCCGCAACAACTGCCATCACCAATTTGTTTTTATCCTTCGATGCAAGTGGAATCGGTTTGCCCTTAAGATCTCGCGGTACCTGTGGTTCAGAAACCATTTCCCAAGGTACTTGGCTTTGAGCTGCTTGGATGCGCAGAGTTTCCCGCTGACTTAAAAGTTGATCCCGGGTGCGGGCGGCGATGTCTAATTGCTGTTGCAGTTCGTTGTAGCGGCGGGCTATACTGGGAAATTCTCTGGCTTGTCTGCTCAAATTGTTTTTAGTTTGGGCGAGCGCCTGACTGCGAGCTTCTAAGACTTGAATTTGGTTGGCAGTATCAACCAATTGTTTAATCAAGCCTATGCGAATCGAATTTTGAAAATTCTGAACTTTAGAATTGGCTGCCGTGCCTACTAAATTTTGCCCCAAAATTCGCTGCGTTTGCTGGTTGAGCAAAGCTACTAAATTTGCCCGCTTGCGCTCTAAAGCTTCCACTATAGGGTTAGCAGATTTAAAACGAGCTGTTTCTACAGCAATCTGACCTTCTACTTCCTTAACCTTGCTCAGCAAATCTTTATATTGAGGTTCTTCACTTAAAGCGGAAGCGGCAATAGCTTCATCTGGTGTAAAATCTAATTGTTTTTGCAAGTTAGAGTACAGCGTTTTCTGTTCTTGCAGCAGCCTTTGAGTTTCTAACTCTAAAGTTTCTACCGTGCGAACTTGCTGGAGCAATTGCGTACCTTGTTCTTTAGGATCGGTAATCTTTTGCTGCTGCTGTATTATCTGTAACTCAGACTTTAGGTCATTTACGCGCTTATTGAGTCCCGGAAGCTGGTCTTCAATAAATTTAACACCTTCACCAATGCGAGTCTTGCGTTCGTCAAGACTGTACTTTAAATATTTCTTTTTAGTTTCTTGTAAAATAAACTCAATTAATTCAGGATCCTGCCCGATGAAGCGAACTTCCAAAATTTTAGTGATCGTCAACTCATTTAGTCCGACGCGCACAACGAGTAATCCTTGTTTAATAAAGTCCGGGGTAACTTTTGGATATCGTTTTTGGACTTGTTGAGCAATAGCCGACAGCATCTGAGGACTCTGGAGAATTTCAAGTTGAGTTGGGTAGTCCAAACTAAAAAAATCTCGACTAGGGACTGCCTCCCCCTGGCCGCGATTGGCGAGGGCAGAGGGGTCAGCAATTCTTGCCTCCGTTGTCACGGGTTCCACTAGCATCCGAAAATCGCCTTGATATGTTTTCTGGCTTCTGCTGATCTTATAATAAACTCCACCGCCTACTAGACCTATAATCCCAATAATGATTAGGGCTTTTCGCTGAAAAGTCCTAAACAACGGCTTTAGATTCAATGATTTCTGAGGCTGCGCGCTTAACTCTTCTCCCTCGTCAACGGAAAATTGCTGCACCTGTCGGCTCTGGTTGCTAATGGGTACGATATGAGCATCCTGTTCTCTTTCCATGTTGACCTCTGTGAGATTTTGTTGGTACAATCAGCTTTGTTCTGCGAGCCTTCTGCTTGATACTTTGAGCATTGGCTTAAGGATATCACAGGAGATTCTTGGTTAGCCGAGCCGACTTCCTTCTAATAGTTCTCACTAATTTCACATAGTATACAAAAATCACTAAATCTCTATGCTGTGCCGGCTGGAAAAGTTCTTTTACAACTCCTTAAGAGTTGTATCCTACTGAATTTCGGTCTGCTGCGTTGTGCTTGTATTTAGGGTTTCCGGGTGGCTAAGCAAACTTTTTCGGGTCTCGCTCAGCTTCGCCGCAGGGGTGCAATAACTTTACGAAACTTTTACAATTGACCGTAACACCTCAGCCGCTGCTTGGGCCGGTATTGCCTTGTCATCTATGCCATTTTTCTGTTCGCCTGCAGCGGCAGCACCTGTTAACTTACCCGCTAACTGACGAGCTAAAAAGTTTTCCTTTTTTCCTGTAGATATAATTAGCAGCATTCAGCCGATTTTTGGAACGGCAACTAATCGAATCAATTTTCGATGAAAATCTGTCTCTTCTTTTAATTATAAACTTTTTGAGGAGCTGAATGACTGCTTAAGTTTATATAATTAATTATGCCTCCCATTGTATCACAAACTTCAATCAAATTTGAGGGACAGACATAAAATTTAATAATTTGCGTTCTCAAACTCGATCGACATCTCGAAAAACTCAAGCCTTCTGGCTTTTTCTACCGTTCGGGATGGTGCGGAGCAATGTTATGTTTTTTCGTAGAAAAACTAGGTTTCTGGGTTCCTGGGCTATTAATAAAACTATCGCTTTTATAGCCGAAGGAAGAAGGAAGTTCGGCAACGGCGCTTGGAGAGGATTGAACGGATGTAATATCATTTCCGGTTACACCGTCCGTGATGTTGACTGTTGACTGTTGGCTGTTGACTGTTGACTGTTGACTCGAATTTACTATTCCGATGCTAACGGATTTGATATAAAGGGTGGAGGTTGAAGAAAGAAGCGAGAAGGAATAAAAGCAAGGATTTCAGCAATTAAAAACGTCCTCACCGTGGGGCGCGGTTCCTCGATTCGCCATCCGAGCAAGCTATAGCAATCCTTTCGGGAAACGCGCCACGGTTTTTTTTGTTGAAAGGAACCGATGAAAGAGGCAGATGACAAGTCCGTAAAAGAAGAGAAGAGAAGAGAAGAGAGGAAAAGAGAAAGAGTTCGACAGTAATGGGAGGCTTGCTATCGATAGCCGGATTAGCCGTTTTTAGTTGTGATTTTTTGATTTTAGTAATTACCCATTACTGATTAAACCTTACTGATTTTCTGCTTTTTTTTCTCGAAGTCTCAACAAAATTTCTGCATGAACTTCGCGAGTAATCGGATAAAAATATGTGAGAATCATGCCAGCAATTAAAGCAATAGTCGGCAGCGGCCCGATCGCAACTCGAATCGCAAACAGTGCCGAATCTGGCTGTACGGGTGCCGGCTGTCCGGGAACTGTAGATAGAAATCCAGCTCCTTCTAATGCTTGGCCTACCAACCACAAACCCCCTGCCAATCCGATTTTTTGCAGCAGTACCATAAACGAATAGAACACGCCTTCGCGTCTTTCTCCTGTTTGAAGCTCATCGAGTTCAATGACATCCGGTATCATCGACCAAGGTATTAGATAAGCAGTGGAAACTCCTACACCTGCCATGACTGCTAATAGGTACATCTGCAATACTTGTCCTGGTTGGAGGAAAAACAGTCCAGCTTGGGCAATAATCCACAAACTCATGCCCATAAAATATACGGCTTTTTTGCCGTATCTCTCGCTGACTTGACTCCAAACAAATAGCATGATTAATGCAGTGCCTTGAACTGCGATCGCCACCAAGCTAAAAACGTACTGTGGCTGTTGCATCCAGTTAACAACAAAGTAGGGAATAATAGTAGCCGTCAACTGCACTCCCAGCCAAGAAAAAAGATAAATTCCAATGACGTACAAAAAAGGGCGATTGCTAAATGCAATCTGCAACTGTTCTTTCAGTGGCAAGGATGTAGAATTATCTAGTTCGGGGTTTTCTAATAGTTGGGCTGCGACGTGCTTGCGAGTTCCCAAAACGCACCAGTACAAAGGCAAGACAGAGATAACTGCACAGATTGCGCCTAATACTAAATATTGTTGATTCGGGTCGTTTTGAAATACACGAAAGATAATTAGAGCTAAGATTAATGAAAAGATGCTGCCGCCAATTGAGAAAGCAAACCGAAAACTATTAAGGCTAGTGCGTTCGTTGTAGTCTTGAGTAAGTTCTGGAGTCAGGGCCGTGTAGGGAAGATTGACAGCCGTGTACGCGGTGTTGAACAAAATGCCGATCGCAACATAGTACCAAAATAACACTGTGCGATCCGTGCTAGGTACAATCCACTGCAATAAGAAGAATATGCCGAAGGGAATGCCACCATATATTATCCAAGGATATCGGCGGCCCCAAGGGTGAGAAGTGCGATCGCTCAAAACCCCGACAATCGGGTCATTGATGGCATCCCAAACCTTGCCAACTACCAAAATATTGCTGGCTAAGCCGGCAGGTAAACCAGCGACATTGGTAAAGAAAACTAGGAGGTAAAATGCTAAAACATTAGCGGTAATTGCCGGGCCGAGGTCGCCGGCACCGTAAGCTAATTTTGTTGAAAAACTGAGTTTTTTTGTTTCGGGGTTGTCGGCGGGTGGTTGAGGCCCGGAAGTGTTGCTCATAAACTTTAATTTTGGGATTTTTTGGCAGTCACAGTCTTTCCAGTAGGAGTATAACTCGCGCTACGCTCTAATACTAAGTTTTTTGTGGGGTTCGGGACTAGCCTGAAGCTTGGGTAATTGATAATTGGGTAATTGGTAATTGATAGGTTGGTGGGGGCGGGTTTACGAGATGATTGGTCTGAGGCAATTATTTTTGGTAAAACCCGCCTCTACAGACTTAAGGAAACAGTTGCGAAATCTGAACTTCTATTTCGGGAAATGCCAGCATTGACAATACATCATCTTCATTAAATACTGTTTCTTGTCGGTAGTTTTCCTCGCCCGGTTCGCGAAAAACATAAACTTGCCGCGTGTTAACATCCAGTATCCAATAATCAGTAATTCCCGCCTTAGCATAAGCCGGTGCTTTCCGCTTGCGGTCTGTTTCTAAAGTCGTGTCAGCTATTTCTAGTAATAACAAAATATTGTCGGGCGCGGGATGAAAATCTTGGTACAGCCGGGGGTCGATTTGCACTACAGCAATATCCGGTTCTGGTTCTGAATTATAACTTAGAGCGATCGGGTCTTGAATGCGAATTAAAGCAAGTCCTGCCAGCAGACTTCTTAGATAGTCGGCTGCACAGAGATTAGTTGCTGCGTGGGGAGGATTTTTTGCACTCATTGAAATAATTTGTCCGTCAATTAATTCGACTCGTTCATCGGGATTGAGAATGCCCGTTTCGCTCATGCGGCGGTATTCGTCTACAGTCCACAAGCGTATATCTGTTACAGTCATGGTACGATTTCCTTGGGCTATACTATCTATTATCCTAAAGGCAGAAACCGGGTTTTTTATCAATATATTGGATGAGAGACTTAACACTGGTAAAAAAACCGGTTTCTTTGGTAGAGTCCCCGACTACTTTAAATCCAAAATCCCCAATCTAAAATCTAAAATCTAAAATCTAAAATTGCTATGTCAGCAATTTAGATTTTGCTGTAATTGCTCCGACACACCACAAAATAGCATTGACAATCTCCGAACGCTGGATGTCCTCTTCCGCTAAAAAACTCGCAAACTCTTCATCAATATTCAGGTTGTCTGCCAAAGCATAAAGCACTTGCTTGTACTCTGTGGGCATCGGTGTTAATGTGACATTAACTAAATTTAACAGCGCGTTCAAACAGTTAAGCATAGTCCCTGATTCGTCAATATCTTCTGCATCGAGCAAGTACAGCGTTTCTGCAATGTCACAAATAGCGTCTATTTGTGTGGGTGGCTTTCCCTGTTTGCTGACATCGATATTGCACAATTGGAGAGCGTTAATCGCTAGTTCTGGACGGGTAAAAAAGACAAGTTGACCGCCGGCTACTAAAGGCGGCTCTTGTTCTCCATAGACAATTAGAGTATAGAGATTTGGTATTTCGGTGTCGGGGTCGATGCGGAAACCGAACAGCCACAGCAATTTTTCTGTATTTAGGTTTGCTGTTTGCAGTGTTGTGGGGAAATTTTTGGGTTCTGACATGAATTTTTAATCCTTATAAAATTTACGCTGTTAAATCCGGTTTCTACGCAAAATCTGGGTTTTAGTGAGAAATCTATAAATAAACCGGGTCGATCGAGACAAGAATGAGTAATTTTTGTTTATAAGTTTTGCTGGATTATGTCGCAGCACTCAGCGACGGTTGCTCTTTTTTCCATGGCTGCGACTAGGGCTTCGTAAGCTGATTTGTGGCTTTCGATTAGGTTTTTGGCTCGCAGCGAACTCCAGTTTTGTTTGAGTTGAATTTCGGAACTCGGACGGCCCAGTTGTATTAAAATTGCGCTAATTTTTGTAAGGTCTTCGGCTCCTCCTTGGGCGCTGCCGTAAACAAATTTTTCGGCGACTGTGCCGGCCATCCACACGGTGCAGTATTGGTCTAAAAGTTGGGCGGAAAGAGTGCCGCTTTGGAGTTGAGATGCTAATTGTTCGTCTTCAAATCGGACGCCGCCTTGGGCTGTTTGGCCTTGTTTAAATGCTTCCCAAGCGTTGAGGGCGTAGCTGGTTACGGGAATTCCTAATAGGTGGGCAACTAGGAAGTGTCCGGCTTCGTGGTGAAGGATACGATCGCGCTTTTGTTTGGAAGTTCCCCCCAGCCAATCTAATAAAATTGTACCGCCTTGACCTTGCCACTGGAAACTATCGAGGGTGGCTAGCCCCAACAGGCAAAAAGTGGCGATCGCAGGTACGGCTTCTGGCAAGTTGAATAGGGGCCCCAACAATATTGAAACGGTGATGGCAAAGATAGAAATAGCGATAATATTCAAAGAAGTGTCTTTCATAACTGGGAATTGGTAATGGGGAATTGGTAATGGGGAATTGGTAATGGGGAATAGGTTTTAGAGGTAAACTCAGGTACGATCGCGCGATCGGGAAAGGCAGCGTCGGGTCGATCGGAGCGCCCGGGACTTCCGACAAAAACTCTATCTTCCAGTTTGACTGAAAATTGCCGCTGCGAAGCCACCGATATTAAAAAGATATTAAAATAAGTCAAAGTCAAATAAAAGTGTTAGTGGAATCCTTCATGTCAGTTTTGGCAGCGATCGCAGTTTTAGGTATCTTGATTGTCGTTCACGAACTCGGCCACTTCCTGGCGGCGAGACTTCAACACATCCACGTCAACCGCTTCTCTATCGGTTTCGGGCCCATTCTCTGGAAGTACCAAGGCCCGGAAACTGAATACGCCCTCCGCGCTTTTCCCCTGGGAGGTTTCGTGGGTTTCCCCGACGACGATCCAGAGAGTACAATTCCCCCAAATGACCCGAATTTGCTCAAAAATCGCCCCGTGCTCGATCGGGCGATCGTCATTAGTGCAGGGGTAATTGCCAACTTGATTTTTGCTTACTTCCTGTTGGTGGTGCAATTGGGTACTGTCGGCGCTGCACAAATGAACTACCTACCGGGAGTTAAAGTCCCGGAAGTAGCCGCGGAAGTCAGTTCGGCCGCGAAACAAGCGGGAATTCGATCGGGCGACGTTGTTCTGTCTGTTGACGGCAAGCAATTGGGGGCTTCCCGCGAAGCAATCAAATTATTGGTCGCAGCAATCCAAGATCATCCCAACCAACCCCTAGCTTTCGAAATTCAGCGCCAAGAACAAAAATTTGTGGTGACAGTAACTCCTGAACTGTCGCCCGACGGCAAAGGTCGCATTGGCGTGCAGCTAACTTCTAACGGCACTGTTGTGCGGCAGCGGGCGGGAATTGTAGAGGCGTTTAGCAAAGCCGCCAAAGAATTTGAGCGGATTGTGCTGCTGACGGTTCAAGGTTTCGGGCAGTTACTTAGCAATTTCAACCAGACTGCCGAAAAGTTGTCCGGGCCTGTGGCGATTGTGGCGATTGGTGCAGGGATTGCCAAATCGGATGCTGCGAGTTTGTTTCAGTATGCGGTGTTAATTAGCGTCAATTTGGCTGTGATTAATATCTTGCCTTTACCTGCTTTGGACGGCGGTCAGCTAGCTTTTCTCTTGATAGAAGGACTGCGGGGCAAGCCTCTGCCGAACCGCATTCAGGAAAATGTCATGCAGACTGGTTTGGTGTTGTTGCTGGGTTTGGGAATTTTCTTGATTATTCGCGATACTGCTAATTTGGCTGGGTTTGATTTGCGAAATTTCATGCAATAGTAAATCAAGGCAGAGGGAAGAAGGAAGAAGGAAGAAGGAAGAAGGAAGAAGGAAGAAGGAAGAAGGAAGAAGGAAGAATTATCCCTACTTTCCCCTTTTCCTATTTTCCTGTTTTTCCCTCTCCTTTTTTTCCTCCGCAAGCGAGGCAGAGTCTCTGGATATCGATTCCCGGGCAGATCCTGGAAGTTAAAAATAAATAACAAATGACTAATGACTAATGACTAATGACTAATGACTACTGACTAATGACTAAAAAGTTAAGTTTGAAACAACGCTCGCTCGAAATTCTGATTCGCCTCAAACGCCTGTATCCAGAAGCTCCTTGCACTCTCAACTACGAAACTCCCGTGCAGTTGCTGGTGGCGACGATTCTCTCGGCTCAGTGTACGGACGATCGAGTAAATCTGGTAACGCCGGCTTTGTTTGAGCGTTTTCCCGATGCGGTTGCTTTGGCCAATGCTGATTTAGAAGAGCTCGAAAGTCTGGTGCGATCGACTGGTTTCTACCGCAATAAGTCTAAAAACATTAAAGGTGCTTGTCAGGCGATCGTCAATAAATTTAACAATCAAGTGCCGCAGCGGATGGAACTGCTACTGGAATTGCCCGGAGTTGCCCGCAAAACGGCTAATGTCGTTCTCGCTCACGCTTTTGGTATTAATATGGGCGTGACCGTTGACACTCACGTCAAACGTTTGAGTCAGCGGTTGGGATTGACCGAACATACCGATCCTACAAGGATCGAGCGGGATTTGATGGTATTGTTGCCGCAGCCGGATTGGGAAAATTGGTCGATTCGGTTGGTTTATCACGGCAGGGCGGTTTGTAATGCGAGAAATCCGGCTTGCAATATTTGCGAACTTGCAGATTTGTGCCCTTCTGCTAATAGTTTGGTGTTGCACCAAGGTTAACTACACGCAAGATGCCTGTACCACAAAAATCTTGAGTTATTCCAGATTTGTACCTTTTTGCTAATAGTTAGGTGTTGCACCAATGGTAAGTACAGGCTTTCCGGCCTGTCCCACAAAAATGTTGAGTTATTGTGGAACAGGCCGGAAAGCCTGTTGCTAAAAATGTTGAGTTATTGTAGAACAGGCCGGAAAGCCTGTTGCTAAAAATGTTGAGTTATTGTGGAACAGGCCGGAAAGCCTGTTGCTAAAAATGTTGAGTTATTGTAGAACAGGCCGGAA
>NZ_JAUBVJ010000005.1:54716-62050 GCF_036702785.1 Microcoleus sp. AR_TQ3_B6
AGCCTGTTGCTAAAAATCTTGTTGACAAAAGAAATAATTCAAATAAAAGTTATCCAAAATGACAAAAATATAGTAAAATAGTAGATTGTGATTAATCTAAGGATATCAACAGATTATGGCTAAGAAGAGCATGGTCGAGCGCGAGAAAAAGCGCCAGAGACTCGTAGACAAGTACGCCGACAAGCGGGAAGACCTGAAAGATCAGTTTGACCAAGCTACCAATCAGATGGACAAAATGGCGATTCACCGCCAACTGCAACAGCTACCTCGCAGCAGTTCGCGGACTCGCTTGCGGAACCGCTGCTGGGCAACTGGACGCCCCAGAGGTTTCTATCGTGACTTCGGACTGTCTCGCAACGTGATGCGAGAAATGGCTCACGAAGGTCTTTTGCCCGGTGTTGTGAAGTCTAGCTGGTAGCACGAAGAAAGAAGGAAGAAGGAAGAAGGAAGAAGGAAGAAGGAAGAAGGAAGAAAAAAACTCACAATTAATCGGCAGGATTATGTTTGGGGTTGATTTTTGTTTCAGACTTATGAGTTAAATTTTTCTCCTTCTTGCTTCACTGGCCGCAGCATTTATCAATGCCGAGACTGTCGAGTAACAAGTCGCTGACGGCGTTGGCGATCGCAAATTCGCCGTAGAAGCTTTTAGAAAAATCATAGGCCTGCATTTCGGTGACGATCGCAATTACGAGGCTGCCCACGTCATTTTCGCCTTCCATACGCTGGCGGACATAGATTTGGGCAGCTCTTTTAGCTATTTGCTGGTTGGCTGCTTCTGGGATAAACTCGGAGTCTAGCCATGCCAGCAGCGTTTGTTGGAGCCATTGGCCTTCTTGCTCAGGGTTTTTGGCGGGCGGTAAGGTAATAGGCTCGATGGTTTCAGACATGATTATTCCTAATTGCTAATGTTGACTTTTCCGAGTCAATTGACAAATGAGAACTGATAAATATATGCAATATGATATACCGACAATTATACAAGGATATGCCCAAGGCTACTTCTTGATGGCAAATGACGGGGAGGAGAGTTTGGGGTGGTATTCGAGTCGCCAGCGGGCGCTGATTCCTCTGGATGAAAGATTTACCTATCCGAAATCCCTGCGCCGCCAAATAAATCAAAATCGATTTTCGGTGGCTGTGAACCGCGATTTTGGGGCGGTGGTTGAGGGTTGTGCCGATCGCGAAACTACTTGGATTTCTAACGAACTCAAGAAGATTTACTGGGCTTTGTATGAGGCCGGTTGGGCTTACAGCTTCGAGACTTGGTGCGGGGATGAATTGGCGGGCGGTATTTTAGGATTGTCTATAGGCGGTGCGTTTATTGGGGAGTCGATGTTTTACCGAATTCCCGAGGGTTCTAAGGTGGCGATGGTGAAGTTGGTGGAGAGATTGCGCGATCGATCTTATCTGCTTTTCGACGCTCAAATGAACAATCCCCACTTGGAAAGATTCGGAGCTTATACTGTTAAGGAAAAACTGTACAAAACTCTTTTGGACGAAGCTTTAAAGCGCCGCTGCTCGCTATTTTAAATACAGCATTTTTTAGGTAAGTGAGGTACATAGCTTTCGATAGAGGACACGGCGCCGTGCCGTTTCCCTACAGCGATTGAATGCTTGACGGGTGTACTTGATCGACGTGGAATCTGCTGTATGTTCTCCGGGGGGAAACAGCAGATGATAGCGGGGTCGATCGCACTTCTGAAATTGATTCTAATCTGATAATTACCCAATTCCGCATCAAAACACTCTCAACAAGACGGAGGCAGAGCCCATCTGCTCTGCCACGCTGGAGCTCGGTAAAATCTAAAATCTAAAATCTAAAATCTAAAATCTAAAATCTAAAATCTAAAATCTAAAATCTAAAATCTAAAATCTCCAATCTAAAATCTAAAATCTAAAATCTAAAATCGATTGACGTTGGCCCCCATTTGCGGCTACGCTTTTAAGTGTAAGGTTGCTTTGCTTGTAGAGGAGGCAGCCCGCGTCGCCCAAAAATCTAGTTGCACTGCCCAAAGCTGCGGGAACAGCAATGGACAGCATAACCGCCAAACTGAGTACACCAGTCTGGAGGCTAACGGAGTATCTTAACATTCTCTGTGGCCGCCCTGCTGTGTGTTGAAATGCGGGGCGGCTGGATTTTTGGGTTTTCCTAGAAAACCCAAAGTCAGGAGAACATAATATGTCACAGGAATTCGTCCCCGACGAAAACGAATCTGCTCGCCCCAATTCCGAGCCTGCAGCAGTATCGGAACAGGATGTGCTGCTGGTAACGCTTGTGGGTTCGCCCCAGGGTGTGAGGGAAACGATTCTTACTTTGTACCGGCTGGGATTTGCTAAAGTCGGCGATTGGAGCCCCCTACAGCGGGCGGCAAATCCGAAGCAGGTGATGAGTGTGCTGATTCGCCGGAAAGTGCGATCCTCTTCGAGGGCTGCGCTAACGACTGACAGTAAGCCGCCGACAAGGTAAGCTGCAGAATTATGCGCTTTTTCACTCTCCGGCAGGGGTTTAAACTGCTGCCGGAGTGCGGGAAAGTGCATTAAGTTGATATTTATTGATATTTATGGGCGATCGTCTCGCGTCCTGACCCGTACCTAAACTTTTCAGCTTCGCTATAATATTTCAAATATAACCATACAAATCGAGCAAAAAGCAATGATAGATCCAGTCAGCGCGGGTTTGGGTTGGTTGTTGGTAGGGCCGATTTTACAGGAATTGGCTAAAGCAGCTTTAGACGACTACGTTAAAGATTTTTTTAAAGATTGTATTAAAGATGTTGAAGGAATTGCTAAAAAGCCCTTCGCTCAAAATGCTGTTCTCGGTGCCCTGACCGACTTTCTCATAGGGTTCGAGGAGGAATTAGAGCGATCGGGTTTAGATAAAAAACAGATCCGGCAATATCTGCAACCTTTAAAACAATTTGTGAAACAACCTCCACTGCCGCAAGTTTTGGGAAGTGCGTTTCAAAGGAATTGTCAGGTTTTAAATACTGCTATCTTAGCTGATTCTTGGCAAACTTTGACCTTACAGCATCCGCTGCGACGGAATTTGCCCACGTTGACTCGGCTCGTACCTTCTAATCTTCTTAAGGATCGACCAACTCCCTCGCTGCCCCTTGCGTTTAGTTGGGAACAAGTGGCAGAAAAATATCTGGCAAGTGTTAAATTAATTATACAGCAAAATGCAGAACTACGAGAAATTCTGAATGCTGAAAATTTGGACGGCATCGTGGAACCTTTGACAGATAGTGACGCTATTCCGGCTGATTTTAACTTAGAAAGTTATCAACAAAAACGGCGAGAACAAGATGAATATTTGAATTTAGGTAATTTAGATACTAGGTCGGGAGACTCCGAAGAACAACTAACAGTTAGAGAAAATTTTATTCCCCACGCTCAATCAGAAAATAATTCGGATGTGGTAATTTCAGGAGTACAAGAAATAGCACCGGGGTGGAAAGATGACCCGGACACCTTACCTAATATCAAACAACGCGCTCAATATGACGATGATTGGACTGTGCGATTGTCAGCACTTCAAGAATTAGTACGTGCGTGGAAAGATGACCCAGAAACCTTACCTATCCTCAAACAACTGGCTCAATATGATGATGATTCTGCTGTGAGACTTTCAGCACTTCAAGAATTAGTATGGGGGTGGAAAAATGACTCAGAAACCTTACCTTGGCTCAAACAACTGGCTCAATCCGAGGATAATTGGGATGTGCGACGTGCAGCAGTTCAAGAAATAGCACGGGAGTGGAAAGATGACCCGGAAACCTTACCTTGGCTCAAACAACGGGCTCAATCAGACGATGATGCGAATGTGCGACGTGCAGCAGTTCAAGAATTAGCACGGGGGTGGAAGGATGAGTCTGGGATATTTGAATTATTGGGCGATGTTGCTATCCATGACCCCTTCGATCGCGAGGATGAGTGGCAAGATAACCCCCGGCAAGCAGCTCTTGCTGCTACGATCGAGCTATATGCCGATCGCCCTGAAACTTTAGAACTTGTGCGCGATCGTGCCCAGAACGATCGCGATCCAAAACTCCGCGAATTTGCCCAGGAAAAATTGACCCAGTTAGAAGGCAAATGAGCGATATATTCGATCGGCGATCGGCATTTTTTATAATTTTAGGAGTCGTTGGGTGGGGCGAGTTGATGAGATTATGGGTTTTAAACATAGATGGTTGGTAAAACCAGCTTAGCAAACGAACAAGTAGATAACGAAGGTTGTTCCGGGCGTTTTGGTGCCAAAGTCGATCGCAAATTATTGCGGCAGTGGTTCCTCAAAATTACCGATTACTCAGAAACCGGGTTTTTTCGGAAAACGCAGCATCAAAGCCTTTAACTGATGAAAAACCCGGTTTCTTTGATATTTATGCGTAAGTCCTAGAAATATACACAGCGCGTCCTTAGCCATAGCTCAAATTTTAAGTCGCGGTATAATGTTGAATATTAAAGGCGATCGAGCAAAAAGCAATGGTAGATCCAGTGATTGGGGCTGTGACTGTGGGTGCGAGTTGGTTGGTGCAAGCTTTTTTGCCGGAAATGGCGAAAGAAGCTGTGAAAGATTACGTTAAAGATTTTTTTAAAGGTTGGATTCAAGGAGCTGAAGAACTTGCCAAAAAGCCCTTCGCTCAAAATTCTGTTCGCGAGGCACTTAAAGCTTTTATTGAATCATTCGAGCAGGAATTAAAACAATCAAATTTAGATAAAAAACAGATCCAGCAATACTTGCAACCGTTACGCCAATTTCTCAAACAACCCGATGTCAGGCAAGTTTTGGGAACTGCGTTTCAAGGCACTTGTAAATATTTAGACACTGGTATTTTAGCTCAGCACTGGCAAAATTTGCGCTTGCAACATTGGCTGCGACAGAATTTGCCCACGTTGACTTGGATTGTACCTGCTAATTTTTTACAGGGAAAACCCGTTTCCTCGCTTCCCGATACGTTTAGTTGGGAACAAGTCGCAGAAAAGTATCTGAAAAGCGTTCAATCAATTATCCAGCAAAATGCCGAACTGCGACAAATTTTAAACACCAATCAATTTGCCAGCATGGAGCGCAGTCTCGCAACAATTGCTCCGATTCCGGCTGAATTTAACTTAGCAAGTTATCAAGAAGGACTGCGAGAACTATATGAATATTCGTTGAATTTAGACAATTTAGATAAGAGGTCTGGAGAATACGAAGGAAAACTGACAATTAAAGAAATATTTATTCCCCAAAACGCGCGATCGTGTCAGGAATATTTGCCCAAAGATTATGAATTGCCCAAGGAGATTCAAAAGCGATTGCGGGAACGGGGGGACATAGCCGCCGAAGTAAGTCCAGAAGATTTGGAACGCTACCAAAAAGCTTATACTCAACAGCAAACTCGCTCAGTGCTCGACGTGATTGATGATGTCACTTACCGTTATCTAGTAATTCTAGGCGATCCGGGTTCGGGGAAATCTACGCTGTTAAAATATCTGGCGCTTCAGTGGGCAAAATTATCTGCCAATGAGTTGTCATTGCACCCAATTCACTTACTGATTGAATTGCGGAAATACAATCGCAGTCAAGATGAAAAAAAGTGCGATAATTTTCTAGAATTTATCGAGTGCGACTCTAGTCGGATCGACCATTTAGACAAAAACACCCTGCACGAATGGCTGCAAGCGGGCCGCGCTGTCGTCATGTTTGACGGGCTAGATGAAGTGTTTGAGTTGGAAAAACGCAATCGAATTGTTGACCAAATTCATAGCTTCACTCAAAAATATCCAACGGTGAAAACCATCGTTACTTCTCGCGTTATTGGCTACCAGCAGCAGCGGCTGAAAAATGCCGGATTTCATCACTTTATGCTGCAAGATTTTGAACCGGAACAGATTCAAATTTTTCTTCAGAAGTGGCACGATTTGACATTAATAGATCGATTAAAAAAAGCGGCTCTTTTAGAACGCTTGCAGCAAGCGATTGCGGCATCGAATTCAATTCGAGAATTAGCCGGAAATCCGCTGTTGCTGACAATGATGGCAATTCTCAATCGCAATCAGGAGTTACCGCGCTTTCGGGCGAAACTCTATGAAGAAGCATCAAAAGTGCTGCTGCATAAATGGGACTTTGAAGTGAAAGAAAAACTAAATAATGACAGAGTTGACCCTTATCTAATTGATGAAGAAGTCAAACAAAGTATCTGCGGGCGAATTGCCTACACAATGCAGTCTAGCGGCAAAGGATTAGCCGGAAATATTATTAGTCGCGAGGATTTGCGGCAAACTATTACTGATTCATTGAGCGGCTTGATGGGAACTGGGGCAACTGCTTGTGCTAAGTTGATGGTAGACCAACTGCGCGATCGCAATTTTATCTTGTGCTTCTTGGGTGGATACAATGAAGATTATTTTGCTTTTGTCCACCGCACGTTTTTGGAATATTTTTGTGCTTGGGAGTTTGTCCGTCAATTTGAAAAACAAAAAACGCTTGATTTAGATGGTTTGATTGAAGTTTTTCGAGAGCATTGGCGAGATGAGTCTTGGCATGAAGTGTTGCGTTTAATGGCGGGAATGCTGGATGCTAAATTTACAGGTGACATCCTGGAATATTTGATTGGTGAAAATGGGGAATCGGACCAATTTAGCAATCTGTTTTTGGCAGCGCAGTGTGTTTCTGAAGTCAAGAATAGAAATGCGATCGCTCCTATTGCTAGGAATTTGCGCGAGCGAGTTAAAGAGTTAACTAAATACAAAAATATCACTCGTTCTATACTTCGAGAAGTTAACCAATTCCTATTTTATAAAATTCACAGACAAGCAGTAGCAGCAGTTGCAGCAACTTGGAAAGATGACCCGGAAACCTTACCTTGGCTCAAACAACGCGCTCAATTAGACGATAATTCTTTTGTGCGAGGTGCAGCAGTCCAAGAAATAGCACAGGGGTGGAAAGATGACCCAGAAACCTTACCAATTCTCAAACAACTGGCTCAATCAGACGATAATGGGAATGTGCGACGTGCAGCAGTCGAAGAATTAGCGCGGGGGTGGAAAGATGACCCAGAAACCTTACCCATTCTCAAACAACTGGCTCAATCAGACGATAATGGGAATGTGCGAGGTGCAGCAGTACAAGAATTAGCACGGGGGTGGAAAGATGACCCAGAAACCTTATCCATTCTTAAACAACTGGCTCAATCAGACGATAATTGGGCTGCGGGACAAGCAGCAGTACAAGAATTAGCACGCTGGTGGAAAGATGACCCAGAAACCTTACCAATTCTCAAACAACTGGCTCAATCAGACGATAATGGGAATGTGCGAGGTGCAGCAGTACAAGAATTAGCACGGGGGTG
>NZ_JAUBVJ010000005.1:62150-98767 GCF_036702785.1 Microcoleus sp. AR_TQ3_B6
GAAAGATGACCCGGAAACCTTACCCATTCTCCAACAACTGGCTCAATCAGACGATGATTCGGATGTGCGACAAGCAGCAGTACAACAATTAGCATGGGGGTGGAAAGATGACCCAGAATTATTTGAGTTATTGTGCGATGTTGCTATCAATGACCCCTTCGATCGCGAGGATGAGTGGCAATATAATCCCCGGCAAGCAGCTCTTGCAGCTACGATCGAGCTATATCCCGATCGCCCTCAAACTTTAGAACTTGTGCGCGATCGCGCCCAGAACGATTCTGACGAAACACTCCGCAAATTTGCCCAGGAAAAAGTGACCCAGTTAGAAGGCAAATGAGCGATATATTCGATCGCCGATCGCCATTTTTTCTAATTTTAGGAGTCGTTGGGTGGGGGCGGGTTTATGAGATTATTGGTTTTAAACATAGATAGTTGGTAAAACCCGCCCCTACCAAATTTGTCAATTACCAATGATAAATTGCGGGTTGTACAATATCTATGTAGGGGCGGGTTTCACCAACAATAATTGCCTCAAACCCATAATCTGGTAAACCCGCCCCGACCCGATGAACTTCTCGGAGACAACCACAATGCAAGTCACAACCGAAGAAATTATTTATCCATGCAGCGACGGTCAACCGATGGCAGATAGCACAATTCAATACAAATTAATTGTCACAATCAAAGAAGGTTGCGAGTTGCTGTTGAAAGATGACCCAAACGTGTTTATAGCCGCCGATTTACTGTGGTATCCGGTTGAGGGTAGAACAGATATTTCTCAAGCGCCCGATGTAATGGTGGTATTTGGGAGGCCAAAAGGCGATCGGCGTTCTTACCTACAATTTCGTGAAGATAATATTCCTCCCCAAGTCGTGTTTGAGATTCGCTCTTTCAGCGACAGCCAACTAAAAATGAACAAGAAATTTTCATTTTACAATCGCTATGGAGTCGAGGAGTATTACCTTTATGACCCAGCACAAAATGAGTTGACAGGTTGGCAAAAAATTGAAGGAATTTTAGAAGTAATTGAACCGATGGAGGGCTGGATAAGTCCAAGATTGGGAGTGCGGTTTGAGTTAGGATCGGAAGGGTTAGAAATCTATCGCCCTGATGGACAAAAGTTTCTTTCCTATTCCGAATTAGATGAACAGCGAGAATTAGAGCGACGGCGCGCCGAACAACAATTTCAGCGCGCCGAACAACAATTTCAGCGCGCCGAAGGACAATTTCAGCGGGCAGAAGAAGCCTCGCAGCGCGCCGAAGAAGCCTCGCAGCGTGCCGAACAAGAAGCTCAAAAAGCCGAACGTTTAGCCGCCAAACTGCGCGAATTGAACATCGATCCTGATAGCATCTAAGCTCGAACCAGGAGAATAAACCCGGTTTGTCAAAGAAATCGGGTTTCTGGGGATTGCAGTTATTTACTTTTTTCAGGGCGAACCGCGATATTTGGTCGATCGCCCCCCAGCTAAAATTACATATACTACAATATATAATACAGAGATTAGAGCCAAAATCCTTGGAGCCCAGAAAAATCAGAATCGAAGCCCCTTGAATGTGTAAAAATACTGAAGCAAACATTACTAAAGCCTACACGGAGCAATTGTTGTGGATTCCAGATATAACCCCCAATCCATAGAACAAAAATGGCAGCAGACATGGGCTGAGCAAAACTTAGACCAGATGCCAGAAGATACCCAAAAGCCTAAATTTTATGCCTTATCCATGTTCCCCTACCCCTCGGGAAACCTGCACATGGGGCACGTCCGCAACTACACAATCATCGATGTAATTGCCAGACTCAAGCGAATGCAAGGCTATCGCGTACTCAATCCGATGGGGTGGGACGCTTTTGGTTTGCCCGCAGAAAATGCCGCCATCGAGCGCGGAATTGCCCCGGCAAAATGGACCTATGAAAATATAGCCCAAATGAAAGGCTTATTTCGCAGTCTGGGCATCTCCTTTGATTGGACAAAAGAAGTTACAACTTGTTCTCCCGATTATTATCGGTGGACTCAATGGATTTTCTTGCAATTTTTAGAAGCAGGATTAGCTTATCAAAAAGAAGCCGCAGTTAATTGGGACCCCATCGACCAAACAGTCTTAGCAAACGAACAAGTAGATAACGAAGGACGTTCCTGGCGTTCCGGTGCCAAAGTCGAGCGCAAATTATTGCGGCAGTGGTTCCTCAAAATTACCGATTACGCCGAACAGTTATTAAACGACTTAGACAAATTGCCAGATTGGCCAGAAAGAGTCAAATTAATGCAAGCCAACTGGATCGGCAAATCAGTCGGCGCTTACTTAGAATTTCCGATTGTCGGAATGGATGAAAAAGTCGCCGTTTTCACCACACGTCCCGATACAGTTTACGGCGTCAGTTACCTTGTTTTAGCGCCGGAACATCCACTAACTCAGCGCGTGACAACGGCAGACAGAAAAGCCGCCGTAGAAACCTTCATCAAAGAAGTCGCCGCCCAAAGCGAGATCGATCGCACAGCCGAAGACAAACCAAAGCGCGGCATCCCCACAGGCGGCAAAGCAATCAATCCTTTCAGCGGCGAAGAAATTCCCATTTGGATTGCCGATTACGTGCTGTACGAATACGGCACCGGCGCAGTCATGGGAGTACCCGCCCACGACACGCGAGATTTCAAATTTGCCAATCAATATCAACTGCCAATTAAAGTAGTAATTGTAGATGATGATGAGCTGCCGCTGACGGAAGCTTACACCGAACCCGGAATTATGATTAATTCCCAAAGCTTCAACGGCATGAATTCAATTAAAGGCAAAGCAGCAATTATTAAAGCTGCCGAAGATGCAGGTTGTGGCAAAGCGCGAGTGCAATATCGTTTGAGAGATTGGCTAATTTCTAGACAGCGTTATTGGGGCGCTCCGATTCCCGTAATTCACTGTCCCACCTGCGGAACTGTTCCCGTACCCGCATCGGATTTGCCCGTATTGTTGCCGGAAAATGTGGAATTTACGGGCAAAGGTTCGCCCTTGGCAAAGATGGAAGAATGGGTAAACGTTCCTTGTCCGAGTTGCGGCACTGCGGCGAAGCGGGAAACAGACACGATGGATACTTTTATCGATTCATCGTGGTATTTCTTGCGCTATCCCGATGCTCAAAATCAAGAGCAAGTCTTCGATTCGGCGAAGACAAATGATTGGATGCCCGTAGACCAATATGTGGGCGGCATC
Organism: Microcoleus sp. AR_TQ3_B6; assembly: GCF_036702785.1. Taxonomy (NCBI): domain Bacteria; kingdom Bacillati; phylum Cyanobacteriota; class Cyanophyceae; order Oscillatoriales; family Microcoleaceae; genus Microcoleus; species Microcoleus sp. AR_TQ3_B6. The sequence goes on from NZ_JAUBVJ010000005.1 coordinate 65,355, forward strand.
GAACACGCAATCTTGCACTTGCTGTATTCGCGGTTCTTTACCAAGGTTTTGCGCGATCGGGGTTTGATCGATTGTGACGAACCATTTAAACGCCTGTTAACTCAAGGCATGGTGCAAGCAATGGCCTATAAAAATCCTGTTACTGGCAAATACTTTCCCCCAGCAGATATAGACCCCGAAAATCCCAAAGATCCTCAAACGGGCGAAGCTTTGCAAGTCTTCTACGAGAAGATGTCCAAATCAAAATACAATGGTGTTGACCCCTTGGAAGTTATGGGCAAATATGGGGTAGATACGGCGCGGATGTTTATTTTATTCAAAGCGCCGCCAGAGAAAGATTTGGAGTGGGAGGACGCTGATGTGGAAGGGCAATTTCGCTTTTTAAATCGCGTTTGGCGCCTGGTGACAGAGTTTGCTTCATCCCCCCCTGCCTCCCCCGGTCAAGGGGGGGAGAAAGAGGTATTAAGTAAACCTGAGAAGGATTTGCGGCGGGCAATTCACACTGCAATTAAGGCAGTGAGCGAAGATTTGGAGGGCGATTATCAGTTCAATACTGCTGTTTCGGAAATGATGAAACTCAGCAATGCTTTGAATGATGCTAAATGTAAAGATTCGCCAATTTATGCAGAAGGAATTAACACTTTGATTCGCTTGTTAGCGCCTTTTGCACCGCATATTGCTGAGGAATTGTGGCACAATACTGGTAACAGTGAATCGGTGCATACGCAAACTTGGCCGAGTGTGGATGCTTCTGCCTTAATTACCGATGAAATTACGCTGGTAATTCAAATAATGGGCAAAACTCGCGGCACAATTCAAGTGCCTTCTGGTGCTGATAAAGCTGCTTTGGAAAACTTTGCTCGCGAGTCGGAATTGGCCAAGCGTCACCTGGAAGGCAAGGAGATTAAAAAGGTAATTGTGGTGCCTGGAAAGTTGGTTAATTTCGTGGTAGCTTGAGGGTAAAACTCGCTACCTCTAGGCAACGTATAGCGGTTCTCAAGCGTGGTGAGGTATGCCCTATTAACTTCCAGGCTCTGCCTGGGAACCGATTTCACTCTTGCTCTGCCTCGGCCCAGACTATGGAGGCTCTTCCTCCGGATCTGCGTTACCAGGCTCTGCCTGGTAACGAGTATAATCATTTAGGATTGCTATATTTACTGTAAGAGTAGACAAGTTGCCCTTTTTTTACTAGCTTTAAGGGAATTTTAGGATTGTTTAGCGGATCGTTTTTTAGTTTTACCTTTTCTTCCCATTCTTTCAATTTAGGTTCCAGCATTTCAGGTGTAAGTTTATAAATCTCTTTGAGAGTTATGCCTTCATACAGTCCAATATACCAAGCTTCTACTCTGCGATATTTTTCAAGTATAATTTCATTCAAATGATGGTGACTAGTGACCCCACCGCTTCTATTGAGAGCAATATTTATGGTTTTAAGTTCGTATTCTTTTCCTTCAGCATCAATAGCATCGTTTCCTTCACGTCCTGGTGATATCCGCAGCCCTAAAAGGATTAATAACTGTAAAGTCTTTCCCCCGTTATCTTGAAAAATATCCGCAATACCATATTCACTAGCGAGATTTTGCAATTCTTGGATGCTTTTCATAGCATTTTCTAGCCGTTTAGCATCTGAAATGCGTTCTGCTTCCGTGGTAACAGCCTCTTCAACAGGCTCTACAACTGACGGAGAAACTGGTTCAGCTATTAGGGTGCTAATGAGATTTGTACTCTGGCCGCTTTGGCTAAAACTGATTAAATAAGTAGCGGGTACATCGAGCGCTTCAGCTAGAGCGAAAATAACTTCAAAGGATGGCGATCTTTCACCGCGTTCCAATAAGCTGATATAGTCAGTAGTCTTGTCTATGAGTTCTGCTAACTCGTCCTGTGTCATCCTTTTTTCTCTGCGTAACTGACTTACCTAGGTCCCAAATTGTTGTCTGGCTTCTTTGTAATTCATACCCCTCACAATTGATAAAAACGAACTGAAAGTTCGCTTTGTGAATGGTACGAAGAATTTATATACAACACCACGTACTGAAAGTACGGATTTACTAGAACTGACAGTACGGATTTTAATATAATGACAGTAGGCTGTGTCTGTTGTACCTTAAACTAATCTAAATTAAGCATGAGTAACATTTTGCCCGCCCCAATTTACACCACCCAATACGGTCAATCTTATTTGGGAGATTCTCTTTATCTCCTGAATAGTCTTGCTAGCAATTCTGTAGATTTGGTGATTACATCCCCTCCTTTTGCATTGCAACGCCAAAAGAGTTATGGAAATGAAGATCAAGATTTATATGTTGATTGGCTGCTGGGCTTTGCTCCGGAAATTAAAAGAGTTCTCAAGGATACTGGAAGTTTTGTTATAGACCTTGGAGGTGCTTATCAAAAAGGAATACCTGTACGCTCACTGTACAATTACCGCGTGCTTATTAGATTATGCGACGAGTATGGATTTAAACTTGCTCAAGAGTTTTTCTGGTTTAATCCTTCAAAACTTCCATCTCCTATAGAGTGGGTGAATAAAAAGAAAATCAGGGCTAAAGATTCTGTGAATACTGTTTGGTGGCTTTCCAAAACGAATCAGCCTCAAGCGAATATTAGTAAAGTAAAAGTAGAGTATTCTGAGAGAATGAAAAAACTTTTGAAAAATGCGGATGATTTTTACACGCCCAAAGAACGTCCTTCCGGTCACAATATTAGCGATCGATTTGCCAAAGATAATGGAGGTGCTATTCCATCTAATTTGCTAGAGATTTCTAACTCTGAAAGTAATTCTCAATACTTGCGTTGGTGCAAAGAGTTTAATGTTAAAGCCCATCCGGCACGTTTTCCCCAAAGATTACCGTCATTTTTTATAAATTTTCTTACTGAACCGGGAGACTTGGTAGTAGATATTTTTTCTGGTTCTAATACTACGGGTCAGGCAGCAGAAGAATTATCAAGAAACTGGATAAGTTTTGAAAAGGAAAAACAATATGTTGCTGCATCAATATTTAGATTTTTGCCTCAAGAATTTTTTGGGCAAGCGGATACAATATACAACCAATTGTTAACTGAGGAAGCATCAGGATTGATTTTACCTCAAAACAGGCTACTTTTTGAAGTTAATAATTATTGTTTTTAATTTAGCTAAACAGTCAAATTTTTATTTGAGTTACCACAATGCTCGAAATACAAAATAGGTACAGACATTGTTTGAAGTTGCTATTTTTAATAGGAAAGATTTGGGCGATCGCCTACATTGCTTGCTGTATACTCTTGTTTTTTCTGCAAACTCGTTTGATATTTCAGCCAACACCTACAATCGCCAAAACACCGGATGCTTTTAACATCCCTTACCAAGAAGTTTGGTTGCCAGTTAAGGGTCGATCCCGCAAAATTGAAAAAATTCACGGTTGGTGGCTGCCCGCCGCCAACCGACAATCATTAGGAACTTTATTGTACCTGCACGGCAGGGGTTTGAACATCGGCGCGAATATCACTCAATCTTATCGCTTTCGGCAATTGGGTTTTTCTGTATTGCTGATTGATTACCGGGGTTACGGCCGCAGTCAAGGCAGCTTTCCCAGCGAATATCGGCTATATGAAGATGCGGAAACCGCTTATAATTATTTAGTTAAGCAGCGGCAATTGTTGCCTAGCCAAATTTTATTTTATGGTCATTCAATGGGAGGTGCTGTTGCTATTGAGTTAGCAATAAGGCATCCAGAAGCTGCTGGTTTGATTGTCCACAATTCGTTTACTTCTATGGTGGATATGGTGGAAAATAATGCTTATATGCGATTTTTTCCGGTGCGGTTGTTGCTGACGCAAAGGTTTGATTCTCTGGCTAAGGTTAAATCACTGCGAATGCCGATTTTGTTTGTTCACGGGATTGCCGATTCTTTTGTTCCTGCTACTATGAGCAAAAAGTTATATGCTAGTTCTCCTGAATATAAAAAAATTTTGCTAGTTCCTAATGCTAGGCACAATAATGGAGATGCTTTTTTTAATAATCCCGAATATCGCCAAACTATTGTGGATTTTGCCGAAAAAGTAATCGATCGAAAAAAACTATCACTTACGCACTCCGCCTTCATAACCGGGTTTTTGAGGGAATCTGCTGATTCTAACAAAGTATTTTCGTAAAAAACCCGGTTTGTGAGTACCCATGCGTAAGTCCTATTTAATTGTTAGTTTCAAAAAGCAATTGCACGATCGCTCCGCATTCCAATTTTAATACTGATTGAGCGCTGCCGCCATTAACGGCAATTTCTACCCAACCGTCAGAACCAGTTATGGCAATTAAATCGCCGGGTTCGGTGTCGCTGTAGGTTTTACCGCTGGGGATGCGAATTGCATCAGAACTATTGCTAATTGTCAATGACCAATTTTTACCTATAATGCAATTATTCGGGATATTAGTAATGAGATTGCCGAAGCGATCGACATATTGAATGCAGCCCGCTGCACCTGTGGCTGTAATGGCACAATTTGGTATCTCTAAGGCTACTAAACTTGCAGGGTCGATCGCATCTCCCAACTCTTCCAACGCCACCCCGTTCGCCAAGTGAGCGCCCGCAGCAGCGAAAATATCGCGACCGTGAAAAGTGCTGCTGGGTTGAGGTGTGCGCCAGTATTGAGAATTCGTGAGTTCGACACAGGATCTCGCACTTTCCCGACTCAACACCCCGCTAAACAACCCGTTATCCGGCCCGACAAGAAAGCAATTAGCACATTTAATCGCAACGCCCCGTCTCTTGCTTCCCACCCCCGGATCGACGACAGCAACGTGTACGGTTTCCGGCGGAAAATAAGCAAAAGCAGTCATCAAACAAAACCTCGCCGCCGCAATATTTTGAGATGGTATTTGGTGCGTAATGTCAATGACTTTTAACTGCGGGTTAATTTGGGCGATCGCACCTTTCATCACTCCCACATAAACATCGCTTAATCCAAAATCCGTCAGTAGAGTTATAATTCTATTTTTAGACATATATCCAAAGGTAAGAATATGGTAGCGCAGTGGGAAAATTTTCTGCAAAACTTGGGAGAATGGCACGGTTCCTTCACTCAGCTATCAACGCGAGGAGAGGTACTTCAAGATACTCCTAGCATTATTTCTCTCGAAGGTTTCAATGACAACAAAAATGTGCGATTGAAACTCCGTCGCTTTTACCCAAATCCTAGCGGTGTCGGCGAACCGGAAGTCAGCGAACTTGTTCGAGAATATCAAGCTTTGGGACGAGATATCCTATTTTTTGAGAAGGGAGCTTTTTCTCAGGGTACTATTCAACTAGCGCCTTATTCTGAGTGCGGTGGCGAGTTTGGTTTTATCTACAATTATCGCCGGTTGCGCTTCGTTCTGCTCTACAATACCGACGGCAATTTATCAACACTTACCTTAATTCGGGAAAAGCAGCTTGATAAAAGTGTCCCGGAACGTCCGCCTTTAACTGTTGAGGATTTGCTGGGAGAGTGGGAAGGCGAGGCCGTGACAATGTATCCAGATTGGCGTTCTCCTGATTCCTATTCTACCAAGATGCAATTGCATTTAGAAAGTAGCGATCGCCTAGTGCACAAAACTACTTTTGGCAGTAATGCTACTGTTATCAGTTCTAGCGCCAGGATTGACGGTTCAGTTCTGCACTTTAACGAAGGTGCTTCGCCCGTGCAAGTTGTGCTCCTTCCTGACGGCGGTTCTTGCACTTTACCTGTCAAGATTGAATTGAGAAAACCTATATTTTTCGAGGCCGGTTGGTTGGTAGAACCTGACTTGCGGTTTCGGATGATTCGCAGTTACAATGAGCGGGGTGAATGGGTAAGTTTGACTTTAGTTACTGAACGCAAAGTTAGTCATTAATTAGTATGGGCGGCTTCACTAACACTCTTTAATTTTTACCAATAACCTACATAAACCCGCCCCCATCTATGGCGGACGAAAGTTTATGTAGCAGCGAATTTTATTCGCCGGACTTTGTTTCCTGGGTTTGCGATTGAATCACGGCACTCCAATCATCATTGTTAACAGCAGCTTCCAGATGCGGGTGTCGTTCGCCCTCACTTTTGGCTGCTGTTTCTAACTCTTTGGTAAGAGTAGAATCTGCCATTGCTTTGCGCAATTTCAGCTTCTTTTCCTCATAAGCTTTTTGTTCTTCTGCAGACATTGCCGATCGCGCTGCTTGGCCTACCGTAGCCGCCCACATTTCGCTTTCAGCACCGTTTCCAGGCGGAATGCTGCCAATGGATGCTATCCAAGCATCCCGCACACTTTCCATTTCTTCCCGCTTGGGGAATTTGAAAGTTTGCACCCGCAGGAAAGCACAATTTTCAGCGCCATTTTGGGCGATGTGACCGTTGATTGAAAGCAGGATATTTCGCGAGTAACCTACATACTGAGTTTTGCGGGAAATATCCATTACAGCGTAAACGCCGGCGACTTTCGCGTTAGTTGCTAGAGCGCGCCACGTATCGATCGACATTACTTGCGTGCCGTCATTTTCTAATTCAGAAATAGCGGCTGCTGCGCTGTGTTCTGAGTCGGAACTGTATAAAAAATTGTGCAGTCCTTCATGGGCGGCAGGTACGTTTTGATGTTCAATTGCTACGTCTCGATCGACATTCACTTGATTAGCTTCCATAAAACCCAATTCCTCAAAAAGTGGCAACTTTACTAATTAAATCGCTGGCGGTACTCATTCACCTAAGTGTGGGAGAGAGCGGGTTTTGAAAGGGTCTACTGGTTTTTACAATAGATCCTAACTAAACTCGCCCCGAAACAGCCCTACAAGTTTGGTGATTACTTATTTAACTTACTGCAATTTGTTGCAATTCCTCGTCAGTCAATTTAACTTCGAGCGCCCGCACAGAGTCCTCAATACTCGATTCTTTTGTCGCACCGGGAATCGGAACGATGCAGGGCGATTGTGCCATCAACCAAGCTAATACTATACAGTAAACTGAAACGTTTTTTTCTGCTGCTAATTTTGCGATCGCGGGCATATCTTGCAAGCTGGTGACGCGGCGGCTTCCTCCCAAAGGACTCCAAGGAAAAAATGTCAGTTTTTCGGTTTCGCAATATTCCAGAACGCCGTCTGATTCCGGCTGTCTGTGCCAAGGATTGTACTGATTCTGCACGGAGACAACTTCTACTGTATCGCGGGCGCGTTTGATCTGCTCTACAGAAAAGTTGGAAACTCCAATAAATCGAATCATTCCTGCTTCTACTGCTTCTTTTGCAGGTGCTAGGGCTTCCTCGATGGTATAAGCGGGATCTGGCGAGTGATATTGCCAAAGGTCGATCGGGTTCTTGCCGCCCAATGCTTCAAAACTTTCCCGAATTGTCTTGCGTAAATGGTGGGGGTTGCCATTGCGCGTCCATGCACCTTGAGGACGCATTAAGCCGCCTTTAGTGGCGACAGTAACGGCCCTAATATCTCCGCTGTACTCTTGCAAAGCTTTGGCAATCAGGTGTTCGTTGTGGTGTTTGTCGGATTGATCTTGGCAGTAGGAATCGGCGGTGTCAATTAGGGTGACACCCAAATCGAGGGCGCGGTGAATTACCGCAATTGATTGATCTTCGGGCGGTCTGCCGCTTAAGGACATTGGCATACACCCCAGACCGATCGCGCTGATAGTAAAATTACTGTTGCCCAGTTTTTTTCTTTTCATTGGTTTGCCTTCGTTTGCGTGGTTTATTTCCAGTTTCCCTTTCAAGGATATGTTGTAATTTTACCTTTTTTAACTATCTAAGTAAATAGAAAAAGAATATTTGGTATATAAGCTGTTTGGCTTTTAATATCGTTTCCGGTTGCACCGAAATCATAAAATCGAGTCAACAGTTAACACTCAACTATTCAGTTTTTCGACCCGCCCGTCAACAGTCAACAGTCAACAGTCAACAGTCAACAATGCAGCAGCTTACCTACCTACTTAACTAGCTGGAAGCGCTGGTGTAAAAGCGGAGTGCAAATTGCCAGAAGTAGCGGGAGAAAAATAAAAGCCCGATCGCCAATATTCCCGCCCCTGCGATCCAAACGATTTCACCTCTCCCCAGCATGGCTTCAGCAGGCACAGTCGTCAAGAAGGCAACGGGAACTACGAAAGTGAAGAAAAATCGATAAGCTGCGGGATAAGCTGCCATTGGAAATCTACCCGCTTCTAACAATCCTTGGAGGACTTCGGTAACGTTGTAAATTTTGACAAACCAAATGCTTGTTGCACCTAACATAAACCATATACTGTAAAGAGTAATAGTTCCGAATAACAGCGGTATTGCTGTTAAAAAATAGTTGCCGATTTCTACTCCCAACTTGTTAGCAGCATATAGCAGCAATACGGCGCCGAAGATTAAATCAGGGATTCCCCAAGGGGAAACTGTGTTTGCAGACAGCCAGAATTGGGAACTGATGGGTTTGAGGAGTACGAAATCGAGAGTACCTTGCTGCACTCGATCGACAATACGGCTGAGGTTGGGCGCGAGAAAGGTTGACGAAAACCCCTGCAAAAGCGTAAAAATGCCGAGTACAACTAAAGCCTCTTCCCATGAATAGCCCGAAAACCTGTAGCCGGTACGGTAGAACAAAAACAGCCCAAACAAGCTGCCCGTAAGATTTCCGAGGCTGCTGACGGCCGCGAGGACAAAGTTGATGCGGTATTCTAGTTCTGCTGCGATCGCCGCACCCCAGAACAATTTCAGTACGTGCAAATATCGTCCCATGTTTGTCGCCATTTTTTGCTGTGTAAATACTTAAATTCCCCTATTGTAAAGCTTGTGTAAAGTTAACTGCTGTACGGGCCGCTCATTTCACTATAACTTTAAATTATTTATACCGCTTACTTAAGTAGCTTTACTGAGGGGCAGTATTAAGTTATTTAACCAAATTTAAACAAAAATTAAAATTATTAATTTAAGTCAATCGTAAAGCAATATATTTTGGCAATTCTTAAACATACTTCATCTATTAACACAAAGCATCCCTTGAGTGATTGCATATACTTATATGTTACAAGTCTTAATATTATAAATATTTGAGAAATATCTAGCCCTACCCAAACGGAACACTTATGATTGTGCATACGTACTCAAAAGGAATACGTAAATAGCAATACCTCATCATACGTACAAAATTGTACAAAATAGGATTCGAGAAATTGACTTAACTCACAACGTGTAAGGAAAAAAAGACATGGATGCTTTAACATTATCGAGACTGGGCGTCAAGCACACCAAGAGTGCAGTAGCCGAATCGCTGCGGATCAATACAGGATACGACATGACAACCCCAGTCACTTTTTACGGGATTGTAAACGAGCACTGCAATGTTAAATGCCGCCAGTGCGAGTATTGGCGACTGAAGGAATATAAAGACGAAATGACGATCGAAGAATGGCAAAATGCCCTCTTGAGCGTCAAAGAATTTGTGGGCGAATTTTCCATCAACTTTAGCGGCGGCGAACCTTATATTAAAAAAGGTTTTATAGACTTGCTGGCTTTTGCGAATAAAAATGGCATCCACGCCGGCGTCACCACCAACGGCTATTGCATGACTAAGGAAAACGCAGCCAAAACTGTGGCTGCTCGTCCTTTTAATGTGAATATATCCGTTGACGGGCCGAATGCAGAACTGCACGATTATTTGCGCGGTCAACCGGGATTGTTCGATAGGCTTTCTAAAGGAATCGGTTATCTGCGCGAAGAACAAGAAAAACAGAACATCCTGTTTCCGATCAACGTCAAACCGACAATTAACCGACTCAATTTCCGGCACCTTCCGGAAATAGTCACCTGGGCTCAGGGAATTGGGGCGACGACGGTGAACTTCCAACCGGTCAACCGCTGGACGGCAGAAACCTACGAGGAATTGTGGATTGAAAAAGAAGACATGGAGGAATTTTCACAAGTAATCGAGCGCCTAATTGAAATGAAGAAGAACGGCGCTCCGATTATGAACAGCGATGAAGTGTTGCGATTGATGGTTCCTCACTTTGCGGAAGAAAAAGCTCCAGATTCAACTCGTCCTTGTCGCGTTGGACTGCGCAATTACTGGATTGATACGCGCGGCGATGTGAAATTGTGCGATGAGTTTCCGGTGATTGGTAATGTCAAAAATGCCAGCGCCCGCGAGATTTGGTACGGCGAAAAAGCTCAGGAAGTCCGCCGCGATACTTTGAATTGTGGCAAGCTTTGTCTGATTACTTGTGTCTCGCAAAAGACGATTTTGGACAAGGTGAAAATGGGGATGAAGTTATTAAAGAATTGAGGTTTGAGCATTGTTAATATTGCTTTTGTTCATGGTGACCGGGTTTTATCAGAAACCCGGTTTTTTGTTTGATGAATTGTATTCCCGGTAGGTTTGGCTAAAGGACACGGCAATGCAGTTTCCCTACGAATACAATGTTTTGTATCAGTCCTAGGGTGCGTAACGGTGAAAAATCATTGCACCGCAGCCCTTTACTATTGACTGTCACGCACCGCTTTACCACGCCAAGATTTTTTTTACTAGCGGCAGGATTCTGGAGGATATTTTTCTCGCCAGCGGCAGGATACCCAGTATCAGCAGGCCGAATATTAAACCGAAAACCAAACTCCCCATCGTCGTCGCCCTGAAGGGATGAAGCGGGAGGGAAAAATCGGGTTGTCATTTAATGGGTGTATCTTTGATTAGCCGATAGCTGGTCCAAAAGATTTGTCCGCCGCCGATCGCAGTTCCGACAAAAAAGATGATATTCTCCAGTTGGCGAGATCGCTTTTTCTGTTTGTCTTCGTTCTTCCTCTCCATTTCGATTTGTTCTCGATCGCAATTTTTCGGCTCTTGTTGCTTTTGCTTGTATAATTCTATTTGTCCGCGCTCGCGCTGAAGTTCCCTCTCTTCTTCCGGTTCCATTCCACCTGTTCGATTTCCACCATCCCGCGAATTGTGGATCTTGTCTGCTGGAACAAATCTTGATTAGCGATCGGGTAGTTAAAGTATTTTTCAATTAGTAATTGAGATTGATGCGGAAAGTCATTTTCCGGAACAAGGGAAACAATATGATGCAGAAAGAACCCGGATTTTAGAGGTGTACTGTTGAGGTGTTGCAGAGTGCTGATGAATTTGGATTTTTTAACCGCTGATGTCGGCGGATGTACGCGCTATGGACGCTGATTAAGATACATTTTGTTTAGTTACTTCTACATAAATATGTTCTAACCGCACCGGATACCGAGCGATTGAATCAATAGAAATTCCATCGAACCGCAAAATAATCTCTTTTAATTCTAAATGTTCCGGCAGCCAAAAAGCTAAATCGCTACCGTAGCGGCGGGGGATGAAACTGTATTTTTGAGCGCGGGCGATGACTTCAGCTTCTTCGTCGGTTTTTACTACGATAATTTCTTGAGCAGGAATCAGTTTTTGCAACTCTTCTAAACTACCTTCCGCTACAATACTGCCATTTTTTAAAATCCCGATTCTCTGACACAGCCGCTCAGCTTCATCCAACAAGTGAGTTGTTAGCAAAACTGTGATTCCTTGCGATTGCAAGCGCTGAATTAAATCCCAAATTTCATAGCGAGCTTCAATATCTAAACCTGTTGTCGGTTCATCTAAAATTACTAATTTTGGCTGGTGTACCAAAGCCACGGCAATATTCAAACGGCGCTGCATTCCTCCGCTCAAAGTTTCCACCGGGCTTGTAGCTCTATCTGTCAAATTTACTGCTTTCAAACAGTGTCTTACTTGATAGCGACGCTGTTTCCGCTCTAAGCCGTAAATTTGAGCAAAAAAATTGAGGTTTTCTTCGCAGCTAAGGCTTTTGTAAAGCAAATTTTCTTGAGGCGCTACACCTATTAATAATTTGGTAGCTTCGGAAACAGGCTCGCCATTGATGAAAACTTGGCCACTGTCGGCATTTAACAAATTGCATAAAATATTGATAGTCGTAGTTTTGCCTGCCCCGTTTGGTCCGAGCAAACCGTAAATTTCTCCCGCTTGAATGTGCAGTGTTAAATCTTGAAGCACTGAGCGATCGCCGTAAGACTTATTTAGCTTTTCAATTTGCAGCACTGCTTGAATTCTCCTAGTTTTTAATTATTTTTAATTACATTCTAATTATGCCAGTTGTGTATGGTAGGCTGCCTCAGACGAAGCTACAGGGCGATGATTGAGAATTTTCTGTCTGACGCACCTTACTACTTGTCGGGTGCGTAAGTCGCACACTCGAGCGGCTTGTAGGGTGCGTCAGGCGGATTTAGAGGGCGATCGTTGAGGATTGTTGCTCGGGGACACCTTACTAATAATATTAGTTGTGTCACTTTTATTAAAGTCTTCTTTCTACTCTCAGCATCCGCCGGTAAGACAGCCATCCGCCTCCTATCATTAAAACAGCAAAAATACACAAAAACCCGAAGTGCGACGAAATATCAGCCAAATCTTTGCCGTCAGCCCACACGCCCATCAGCGCTTCGTTCATGTGATAAATTGGATTGTACTGGGCGAGATCCAGCAGAATTTTGGGAAACAGTGAAGTTGGCAAAAATGCGCCTCCTAAAATTAACAAAGGAACGCCGAAAGCCGCTACTAGCGAGTTGACATCTTCAGTGCGCCTCGCAAACTGGGTGCCGAGAATAAAGCCTACACCTACATAAGATACAATACTTAGCAGAATAATCGCACACCCTAACAGAATAGAGCCTTGAAATTGTGCTCCTAAAAAAGAGGCGATCGTGTATACTAAAATTACCTGACCGATGCCGATGCAACTGTGAGCTAAAAAAATTCCTAAAAAGTAGGAAGTGCCGCTCAGCGGGGAAATAAACAAGCGTTTTAGGGTATGCTGTTCTCTCTCTGCTACTACCGTTGCTACGCTACCACCGAGACAGCTAAAAAATAAAGCCGCTCCTACTAAGCTTGCAGGTGCAGCAGTTTCAAAGGCTTTTGCTGTGGTGAGATTAGCGCGTTCTTTTAAAATCAAACCGTTAATTAGCAAGATTGAAACTGGAAAAATACTCCACAATACTAAGCTGCGTCGCCGCCTCCCCAATTCAATTAAAATTCGCTGGGCTACTGCGAGGGTTTCGTACCAGTATTTCATCTTAAATTTGTTAGCATAGTTATTGTCGGGAATCAAAAATTAAAGTTAATAGCCTATGATACAGTCATTACATAAGCTTGTCAAATAACAGTTCAAAATGTACACCATTGAATTGATATCAGAAGCCGAAGGCGATCTTAAGTGGTTCGACAGACGCGAGCGAAATATCATTGTAGACGGAATCACAACCAACCTGAGCTAGGAGCCAACCGTCAATCGATTTTAGATTTTAGATTTTAGATTTTAGATTGACCCCACGGATAAATGCTCTTTCTTGAGGGTTTTAGATTTTAGATTTTGGATTGATTCCACGGATAAATCACGTGGCGGGTACCACCTTTGAAATTCTTGGTCATGACAATGAATCGAAAACCTTGTCCAGATGACGGTACAAAAATTGCCGATTGGGAATTGCGTATCGGCGTGTGTCGGGTATATTACAACGTGGAAGAACAAGTCCGTGTCGTTGCGATCGAACGGATTGGTGAAAAACCCAATAATACTGTTTTTTTTCGTAGCCAACAGGAGGAATGACTATGTTATGGACTTACCGCCTATTTCACGATCCAGACGGTTATTGTATCGGCATCGTGTATTACGAACGCGACAAGACGCTTATCGGTTATCAGAAAGAGCCTGCGATGCCTACAGGCGAAACGGCTGAAGATTTACTGCAAGACATCGAAGCGTTTAAACAGGCATTTGAGTTACCTATACTCACAATGGATGAAGTTGAGGCTGAACTAGCAACCCGCCCTCCGAAGCCAAAAAAAGATCGGAGTCAAAACAAAACGCTCGATCGAGTAATAACCGAACTAGACGTGGAAAGTCTTACTTAATCGTAAAACTCGTACCTCTGTAGCATCCTTGAAAAGAAGTTAAACTTGTGCGGTTTATCTGTTCTAGTTTAGTCACGAGGGAAGAAGTATTGGAACTTTCAGCGGTAGCACCCCACTTGTAGATAAAGTCGCCGATATAGTTTCCGGTTTCTTCGTAGCTGTGCTCTTCAATTGGAATTCCCGAAACTCCTGAAACAGTTTGCTTGTGGTATCCGTTAACAATGATTTTTTCGATAACGGCTCCCGGTTCTGCGGTAATGTTCCATTGCACCGGTTCGTAGGCTGAAAGTGCGAGAATTATTGGCTTGTTTCGGCGTTCTACTTTGATTTCGATCCTCTTCGAGGGCTTCGCTAACGCACTTTTAGATAAATAATTTCGGTTCCCGTGATCGGCATTAGCTTCGTACACGCCTATTAAGTGAAGTTCTTTATTTCCGCTTGAGGAACCGATATAAGCGGAAAAATCGTCGGAACCGTCCAGCCCGCAGTTGGCTGCAGGACTGATTGGGGAAATAAAAGCTGTTTTTTCGGCTAGTTTCTGCTGCACCGCCGGCACTACCCACAATCCGGTTCCGACCCCTAAAGCACCTATCAAAGCGGCGGCGATACCGAAAGGCAGGGCATTTTTCAGGTGGCTAACAACTGGTGTTGCTGTTAGTTGAGATAGGGTTTGCTGCCAAGTTTCCGCAGTTTGCCGATCGGCATTGCCGCCATCGAGACAAGCCAATAAAGCTAAACTTTCCGGCTGTTCGAGCAGACTTTGAACTGTTTTCCCTTCGCCGACGTAGAGATTTCTAGTTGCGGTGTCTAAAAGCAGCCAGTAGCGATCGCCCTCGCCGAGGTTGTACTTTTGTACCGCCGGATCGACTAAATCGTGCTGCAAAAACACCAGCCAAGCCATATTATTGCCAGTCCCGACTGTTTTGCCGTCGCTGGATATAAGTTGGTCGATTTCGGGTTCCCACCGCCAAGCTACCCAGCGACTATCTCCTCGATAGCCGAGGGATTTTTCCAGTTGCGGATGAGCGGTGATTTCTAAGCGTTGAACTAAGTTTGACACTAGATGTCCTCCTCAAGTGCGATCGGGTCTAGAGCAATTTTGTTCCAATTTACTAAAACAAATATTTTGCTCGTGAACAGCCTCGGAATAATCGGGTTAATTTTGTCTCGCTAATGTTATCAGTCGGTATTTTCCCAACCACACTGGCTTAACAAAAATATGCCTGTTTAATGGTTTAGCTTGAGAACTTGGAGCTGGCGAGCACCCGCCTGGTAATAACTTTAACCTTTGCCGATAACTCATCCTGTTACGGATTAAAGCTGGCTATCTTTGACTGCTTCTACCTGGTTGTCCAGTTTTAAAAGAGTGCTTGGCTGATAGCGTCTACAAGTTCTTAGCTTAACTTTTATTGAGCTACTCTGCTACACAATATGCCGATCGCGCCTGAACTCAATATTAAGCCGGCAAGTAAATATTCCGGCTTTCTCGCGGGTGAACTATCCCTGAAAAAGAGAACGTTTCAGAGAAACCCGGTTTCTGTAAAATTTCTGACACGAAGCCTATTAGCGGCGGGGACCATCAATTGCATCTCTAGTCGGTGCAACACCTCCGGGGCTAAAGGAACTCGGCGGCACTCTCGGAAGATTAAGATTGGGATTGGGAACTAAATCGCCGTTGGTGTCGCCAGCAGTTCCACCCGTGGGAGACGCACTGTTATTGGGATTGGTACTCGGTGAACTTCCCGGATTGGCATTATTGGGAGTACCTGCGGGCGAAGTTCCCGGATTGGCATTATTGGGAGTACCTGCGGGCGAAGTTCCCGGATTGGCATTATTGGGAGTACCTGCGGGCGAAGTTCCCGGATTGGCATTGTTGGGATTGTTGGGATTTGCCGTGCCTGCAGGAGTAGTTATCGGGGTGCCGGCAGCATCTCTGGTGATGGTGTTAGGGTTGGGGGCAGCAGCCGGAGCGCCCGCATTGGGGTTATTTGCAGGAGCATTGGCGGGGTTGCCCGCAGCCGGAGCAGTTTTTTGGGGCTCAGCATTGCTGCCACACAAGCTGACTAAATCAAAAGTTGTGCCGCTTGGGGTTTCGATGAAGCAAACAGGCACATTTACTCGGGGGTTTGAGGCTGTGGGAAAATCGGCTGTTCCCGGCATGGGACGGCTAAAGGCAGCTTCAGCCATCAGTGGGGTCAACGCAGCCGATAGAGCGGCGATTGTTCGCAATAATCTCATCAGCGTTTCCTCAAATGTTGAATTTTATTTTCTCTAGTATTGCCCATAAATTGCCAAGTGTCGTCACTCTAAAAGCCGATATTTTTGACAACTACTTCGGAAAGGACCGCCGCTGGCTGCAACCGAAAAGCGAATGCAGAAAGTACAGATTGAAAAAGCCGAGAGTGGAACTCTCGCGCATCCGTTCCCCTTCTTCCTTTTTCCTTCTTCCTTGATATTTTTAGTACCGAATTCGCGGGTCAATGTAAGCATTCAAAATATCAATTACAATGCTGGCAATTACGACAATTCCCGCAAAAAACACCACAATACCTTGAACAGTTGGATAATCCCGCAAGCTAATCGCTTCGTAAAGGCGATTTGCCAACCCCGGCCAAGAAAAAGTAACCTCTGTTAAAATAGCACCGCCCAACAGTGCAGCAAAAGTCAATCCTAAGACAGTAATCACCGGAATTAGCGCATTTTTCAGAGCGTGAGCCCATAAAATCTGCAATTCGGGAATGCCTCTAGCTCTAGCTGCTTCGACATAATCTGCTTGCAAAGTTTGCTTGAGATTCACCCTGACAATGCGCTCGAAAATGCCGCTCAAAAGAATGCCCAGGGTCAAACTCGGAAGGGCCAAATAATGCAAAGCTGTGAGAAACTGACCGGGGTTAGCGCTCAGGAGACTGTCAACAGTGTATAGTCCTGTGTAGCCTTCGGGGGCGGGGAATGTCACGGGAAAGCGAGTTCCCAAGGGAAACCACCCCAACTGCACCGCGAAAATTAATTGCAAAACCATGCCGGCCCAAAAAGCCGGCAGCGAGTAAGTGATAATGCCAAACAAACGGCCTGCTGTATCGAAAATAGTGTTGGGGCGGGATGCTGCCAGGGAACCGATACTGATGCCGACAATTAAAGCTACGGCCATGCTACAAACTGCTAATTCCACTGTAGCGGGGAAATAATCTCCGATAATTTGCCACACGGTTTGTCCGCGAGTGGTGATTGAGGTTCCCAAGTCCAGACTGAATAAGTCTTTCATGTATTTGAGATATTGCTCCCACAGGGGTGCGTCGAGGCCGAGTTGGGTTCGCATTGCTGCTTTTGCCGCGGCTGGTGCTCGCGAGCCGAGAATGGCATCTATGGGGTCGCCCGGAGTCGCCCGCAGCAACAAAAATACTGCTGTGGTGATTGTCCACAACATTAGCGGTGCTAGGAGCAAGCGGACAAAAATATAAGATTGTAGGGCTTTGGAACGAGACATAATATTTGGGAATTGCCAATTGCGAAGTCTTTAGTCATTAGTCAGATGTTGAAGGCATCCGGCAGATGGAAGGTAGAAGCTGGAAGAAACAGATATTGTATATCTGCGACTTCTGTGTCGAGAATCAGGGGAATTGGGAATGAATAATAGACTGTTGAGTTGATTTTTGCGAAAAAGTCGATCGACTTTTTCGCAATTGGCGATTTTTCTATTCGCCCAGCAGCGATTCAAATGCAGCTTGCAAAGACTTGATATCGCCTACTCTCGCTACTAACAAGTTTTCGCTGCCGGCATCCTGCAGCCTGTGCTTCCAATACTGGATGCTATCCGAGTTGTTCATCCAGAAACTAATCACGGTGTCTACAACTCGATCGACATCCCAGCCGCGATCGCCAGAAACTGTCTCCACCGATGCCACAAACGCATCCAGAGTACACTTCCGGTTTGCCAAGTATTCTACACCCGACTGCTGCTTTTGTTGCAGCAATTCTTGCTGCTGGTTAAAAAAAGTTAAAGTTGGAGATACGCCCAGGATTTCAAATGTATAGTTCATGTCATCCTCCAGAAGTATTATTTTGCCAAAAGGTAGTAGCGTAGCGTGGCGTAAGCCATCGTCCAAAAAAGCGAAAAACGCTTTACTTTGCTGCCTTCGATGAACGGCAGATGCTTCAATTATCCTAGGAGCGATCGCTCGGGATTTGGCCCGCTTATTTTATTAATAGCAAATTTTCCCACAGGGGAGTGTCACCTAATTTACATTTGTCATCGCACTGTAGAAAAATTTAAAATCTAATTTTTATTAAGTAGGGGTAAGGTGGACCATCTGCACCGGGAGGAAGTCATACCTTTTTAGATTTTAGATTGTTAATTTTAGATTAAAGAATTGAATAATTGGGAATGACTGATGACAAGCAGGGTTGGGTTCACCGGGCTACAGTTGCATTTTTTCTAACCTGGTGTGACTTTTTGACCGCGAGTTCTCAGACCGCTCGCCACATTTAGGCAAGTAGTGGCATGATTAATATTACAAGTTTTTACAGTAGCCGTGGAAACCTCAGCTAACTTTTGAGCGGCCGGTCACCGCACTTCACTATTGCTGTACAACGAAAGTAACTTACTATCTAGGGTATGTTTTAAACGATAAACGACAAAGGATACGCAAACCCGGTAGGTGTCAGAATATTGATGTTATTGAAAAGTCTGAGCAGTTGTGTGATGAAAAGCTCGCCCAAGATGTCGCTGAGCCTTGTTTTGTTGATACCGCTGGTGGTGCAAATCTCCGTAGCAGTCGGCGTGACTGGATGGCTGTCGTTTCGCAACGGGCAGAAAGCCGTCAATGACCTTGCTACGAGGTTAAGCTTGGAAGTCGCAGCGAGGACTAAAGAAAATTTCCGCAGTTTTGGGGATGTGTCTCACCTGTTTCTGCAAATGAATACGGCTGCGATCGCCACTGGAAACGTAGACCCGGAAGACTTCCCCAACTTAGAGCGCTATTTGTGGAACCAGACCAAGCTGAGCGATCGAATTACAACCATCTACTACGGCGACGAACAGGGCAAATTCCTTTTGCTCAAAAGAGAAGCAGAAAACTTAGTATACATCAGAGACGAATCAACGGCTCCCAACCGCCAAATTTATCGCCTGGACAGCCAAGGAAATCGCACTGATCTCGTCCAAACCGCCGCCTATGACCCCCGTACAAGACCGTGGTATAAAACTGCCAAACAGGCAGGAAAAGGCACTTGGTCTCCCATCTACGTCTTCACGGCCTCGCCAGTGCTGGGGATTACGCCGGTGATGCCAATTTATAATCAAACAGGAAACCTGCGGGGGGTACTGGCAATTGACTTGACTCTTTCTCAAATTAGCGATTTTCTCAAAAGCATCAAAATTAGCCGGTCGGGACAAGTTTTCGCCATCGAACGCAGCGGAGAAATAGTCGCCAGTTCCACAGACGAACTGCCCTTTATCACTGACAAAGACGGACAAAAACGGCTGTTGGCGACTAGCAGCCAAAATTTGCTAATTCGATCGGCCTCTCTATACTTGCAAAAACGATTTGGTAGTTTTGAACAAATTGACAGGCAAGGACAGTTTACCTTCGATATAGACGGCAGACGTCAATTCGTTACGGTTGCTCCCCTGCAAGACGGCCGCGGCCTCGATTGGCTGATTGTAGTCGCCATCCCGGAAGCCGACTTTATAGAGCAAATTAACGCCAACACTCGCACAACTATCTTATTGTGCTTTTTTGCCTTCATACTGGCGATCGGACTGGGAATTTTCACCACTCGCTGGGTTGTCAAACCGATTACCCGATTGCTGGAAGCTTCCAAAGCTTTAACAAAAATGTCCGAATCATCCGACTTCACCTCAAAGGAATTAGACGGCGAAGTCGAAGTCAAAGGCGTCAAAGAACTCGGCCTCCTAGCTCAGTCTTTCAATCAAATGGCCAAACAATTGCGATCGTCTTTTGTTGCCCTAGAACAAACCAACTCGAGTTTAGAACAGCGAGTAGCAGAGCGGACTGCCGAACTCGAAGCCGCCGAAGCAGAATTGCGGGCTTTGTTTGCAGCCATGAACGAATTAATTTTAGTTGTGGACGCCAGCGGCCGCCACTTAAAAATCGCGCCCACAAATTTTTCCCTGCTCTACAAACCAGCCGAAGAATTAATTGGCAAAACAGTCGGAGAGCTGTTTCCCCAAGCTACAGCCGACAATTTTCTCAACCACATCCGAGCAGCTTTAGATACTCAGCAAACTGTCAGGATCGAGTACGATTTAACCATTGACGACCGCGAAGTTTGTTTTGCCGCCAGCATTTCGCCGCTTTCAGAAGAATCCGTCATTTGGGTAGCCCACGACATTACCGAACAGAAGCGAGCCGAATCGGTGCGGCGCCAAAGGCAAAAACAATTGCTCAAACAAAATACGGTTTTGGTAAAATTGGCAAGAAATAAAGCGCTGTATCGAGGCGATTTGCAAGCAGCTTTGAGGGAAATCACCGAAGCGGCTGCTCATACCCTACAGACAGAAAAAGCTGGCGCGTGGCTATATGATGAGACTCGATCGAAACTGAAATGTCTCGACCAATTTAGGCACAGCAACCAGCAGCATTCCCAAGGCGCCGAAATCGCAGCCGCCGACTATCCAGATTATTTTAGAGCTTTGGAAGAATACCGGACGATCTCCGCCGACGACGCTATATCAGATATCAGAACTAGAGAATTTGCCGAATCTTACTTTGCACAAGCTGGCACTCTTTCTACCTTAGATGCGCCGGTGCGGCTGGGAGGACAAACAGTCGGAGTCATCTGTATCGAACAAGTCGGAACTCCTCGCAACTGGACAGTAGAAGAACAAAATTTTGCTGCTTCCCTGGCAGATTTAGTGTCCCTAGCCATAGAAGCCAGCGAGCGCGAGCGCACACAAATCGCTCTGCGTCAAGCAGAACAAAAATACCGCAGTATCTTTGAAAATGCAGTCGAAGGCATTTTTCAAACCACCCCCGAAGGCCACTTCTTGAGCGTAAATCCAGCTTTAGCCCGCATCTACGGCTACGCCACTCCCGAAGAATTGACATCAAATCTCACAAACATCAGACAGCAAGCTTATGTCAATCCTCAGCGGCGCGACAAGTTTATGCAGGTGATGGCAGAATTCGGAGAAGTTTCGGGGTTTGAGTCAGAAGTTTACCGCGCTGACGGCAGCGTAATTTGGATTTCCGAAAGCGCGCGTGCAGTGTGCGATGCCGACGGCCAGCTACTCTACTATGAAGGCAGCGTCGAGGATATTAGCGATCGCAAAGTCTTTGAATCCGCCTTGCAACTCGCCCTAGAAGCAGCCGAAGCCGCTTCCACCGCAAAAAGCGCATTTTTGGCAAACATGAGCCACGAACTGCGAACACCTCTGAATGCCATCATCGGCTACAGCGAAATGCTCCAAGAAGAAACCGAAGAATTGGGCTACGATGAACTCCTCCCAGATTTAGACAAAATCCGCACTTCCGGCAGACACTTGCTATCGCTAATTAACGACATTCTCGACATTTCTAAAATCGAAGCCGGTCGCATGGATCTTTACTTTGAAACCTTCGACATCGCTACCTTGATTGAAGAAGTCGCATCCACCGCCGCGCCGCTAATTGAGAAAAATGGCAACACTCTAAACTTGCACCAAATTAGCAATATCGGCACCATGCACGGTGACGTTACGAAAGTGCAGCAGATTTTATTAAATTTGCTGAGCAATGCCGCCAAATTCACTCAAAACGGTACAATTACCCTCACCGCCCGCCGAGAAAAAATTGCGGGTCCCAGCAGCGAAGCAAGACAAGAAAACACTTCTGAACCGGCAGCGGATTCTCAATCTTCAATTGCTAGTAAAGAATTTTTAGTTGTTAATTGTATCGATACAGGAATTGGGATGAATCCAGAGCAGTTGCAGCATATTTTCCAACCCTTTACCCAAGCAGACGCTTCTACCACGCGCAAGTACGGCGGCACCGGTTTGGGACTAGCAATTAGCCAGCGTTTTTGCCTAATGATGGGCGGCAATATTTCAGTAAAAAGTCAGGAGGGTGTTGGTTCTACTTTTACTATCCGCTTACCTGTTAATCCGCCAAATTACAGTGCATAACACCCGCAGCACTCAATTTCATGAAAAAAGAATGCTGGCGCACCTGAGAACGGAAGTTCCCCTAAAAAAGGGGGACTTCCAATCAAGTAGGGAAACTAAAAGTAAAAATAACATTCTTTTGAGGTATTATTTTTTACTTTTATCTTATATCATGTCCGATCGATTAACCATAATATCCCGGTCGGGGCGGGTTTTTGAGATTGTCACTTATTCGCAGGTATTGTTGGCTCAGGGGACCCTACAAAATTCGCGGTCGCTCGAGGGGACATGATATTACTCATCATGGATGTGTACTTGGCTTAGATTGTCAATTCACCACCCCCGTCGTAATTATATCACCAGCGAGATCTTTTTTAGTTTCAATCAACCATTTATACTGATCGATCGTTTCGGGACGAGCCTTCTCCAAACACATTTTTCTCCAGCGCACTTGCTCTTTTTTATCTTTTTTCTCTTCCATAACATCTTCTAGCAAGCAATAAGCCATGTGTTGATCGAGCTGTTTTTCTTTAAAATTTTCGTCGAGATAAACTGCTTGTTTGAGTTCTTTTTCAGCGGCTGGGTACTTTTTTAGTTTGAGCAGTAGCCATCCCAAGTTTTGATGCAATTCATAATTGAGTTGAACTTCTTCTTTACTAACCCGTTGTAATCCCATTCGCAGTAAAGCTTCAGCGGTAACCCAATCCTTTTGGCTACTAATATAAACGCGACCTAAATGATTAAAGGCGTGGGGATCCCCTCGCTTTAAAGCTACTTTATAATGCGTGCTAGCTTCCTTTATATCACCTAAAGATTCGTAGATTTTTCCCAAGGCAATTTGAAAATCCGAATTATTGGGGTCTATTTTGGCCGCTTGCTCGTATTGCGCTTGGGCTTTTTCTAGCTCACCGTCTTTGTAGAATTTTTCTCCGTTTTGATAGTACCTTTCCGCTATCTGAGGCAAAGAGTTATTGACTCCCACAGAAGCCAACAATAACATTGCGGTAATTCCCAAGGTTGCTTGACTTTGAAACTGGGGAGAAATATTGAGTTTTTTGAGCAGGTTTTTAATCTTTTCTTGTCCTGTATTCTGCAAGGTGTGGATTACCGTGAGAAGTAATCCTCCTTGTCCGAGCAGGCCAAAGCTCTCAGCGAAGGTGATTCCTCCTGTGGAAAAGATTTGAACGAAGGTTGTCATATAAGCCGCTACCGTCGTCAATCCAGCGATTGTCAGCCCGTTGAACAACGGCTCGAGGGGATGTGAGTCGGAAACTTCCTCGTCGGAGGTGGGTTCGAGAAACCACCACCAAGCTTCTGTGGAGGGGTGAAATGTAGCTCGCCATTGGACCAATTTTGCTCCTCGGGCGATCGCATGAGCTTGTTGTTTCAGGAAGTTGTCCAATTCGAGTAGTTTAGCCAAACTTTCCACAGAAAGCTGGGTTTTCTCGCTGAGTGCTTCTTCGATCGCATCGCGAGCAACTAAAATATGGAGAATTTCTATTTCTGAGGGCTCAGACTTTGCCAATTTTAGGTTAGTGAGAGCATCAGTATATTGAGCTAAGGCAAGTTCTAATTTCACGAGCGCACTTGAATAATTATTACTGAAAAAAGTTTACAGTAAATTGTAGGTTTCTACTTTAAGATAATTGTAGCCCTGCAACTGGTATAAACAAGGCTAAGTCAGCCACTATAGGGCATTTACCTACTTTACAATCATTTACATAGTTCCGTTTTTGATTTACTCCCAGTGGTTTTCATATCGTTTCCGGTTGGATGGGAATGATAAAGTCAAGGTCAATAATTCCACATTCCCCCACGGCCTACTCCCCATCATATCCCTCGTGCAACCGGAAGTGATATCAGCCGCTTTAAGGGCTAGAAACTGTCTAAGTCCCCTTAATTCCTTTGAATGCTTCTGGGATCGAGAGCATCCCGCAACCCATCCCCCAATAAATTAAACGCCAAAACAGTCAAAATAATCAGTGTTGCCGGAGGCCAAACCAACCAAGGCTGCAACACTAAAATTGAAGCATTAGTAGACAGAGATAGCAAATTTCCCCAAGAAGGATCGGGCTGTTGAATTCCCAACCCAATTAAACTCAAAACCGACTCCGCCACAATAAAACCCGGAACCGACAAAGTGGCAGAAATAATTACGTAAGTTGCAGTTTGGGGCAACACGTGGCGGACAATAATATAAATTGGATTAGCGCCCATTGCCCGCGCCGCTTGCACGAATTCTAGCTCTTTAATTGACAGTACCTGACCGCGAATTACGCGCGCCAAACTCGCCCAACTGATAAATGAAGTAATCAGCACAATCAATATAAATCGCTGAGCGCTTGTCAGTCCCGGGGGCAGCACTGCTGCTAGGGCTACTAATAAATAAAGACCGGGAATCGTCATCAATACTTCGGCGAAACGCATTAAAATACTGTCAATCCAACTGCCGAAATAACCAGATATTCCTCCGATTAACAATCCCAAGGGGAAAGAAATTGCTATTCCTACTAAACCGATGCAGAGGCTAATTCTGCTGCCGTGTACTAAGCGACTGAATTGATCGCGCGCTTGTTCGTCGGTGCCTAAAATGTGAATTTTGCCTCCTCCGGTAGTGCCAAAAAGATGCCTGTCAAAAGGCAAAACTCCTAAAAATTTATAGGGAGAACCTTTGACAAACAAACCGAGAACCGATGGTTTTTGCCAGTCTACAATTACCTCGCGAGCGCCCGTATTCGCATCCACTGGACCCTGAGTAGTCGGATAAACGTGGGGCCCGATAAATCGCCCGTCTTGGGTGCTTAAATAAATCTGAGTCGGCGGCAGCAATGAACCGTTTAATTGAGAGTCGTAGGGGTCGTAAGGCGCTACAAATTCGGCTAAAAGTGCGACTGTATAAAAAATTAACAGCAGCACTGCTCCCAACCGAGCTAGAGGGTTGTTTCTAAGATTTTGCCACCATTTCATAAGTTTTTAGGTTTGAGATTTTAAGTGGGTTCGCAGCATTGGGATGCAAGTCCTTAAAGTTCGCAGCATCGGAATGCAAGTTCTTTCTTAATGGAATCAGTAGCAAGGACTGAATCCCTTAGTAACAGGACTAAGGCAAGGGTATCACAATTAGTAAGGTGGGTCATATCTGAGATGTTGCACCATTCTCAATAAGGCTTTTATGGGCGGGTTCTCCTGCCAAAACCCTACTCCCCACAAGAAATTCATTCTTTGTGGAACAGGCCCGAAAGGCTTGTTAAACGAGAATGGTGTAATATCCTTTCCGGTTATACCGGAATGATGTTGACTGTTGACTGTTGACTGTTGACAGTCAACTCGAATTTACTGTTCCGATGCTAAGGGATTTGATATAAGATGTGAGTCTGATTCTACACCCTTGATAATCCGTTCACAATCAAAGTAGTAGAGCACCATAAAAGTCGATTAGAGTGTGCCAGTTTGCCTCAGTCCTAACTAATAAACTTTTTCAGAACAGAAGTCTTTACTACAAACATTAGACTATTTTTGTTCATCGGCAACCAAAATTATTCTACTTTCATTATCTGCGACTTTTCCCAATTCCTCGCCGCTAAAAGGATTGTAGAAAAACGAGCCTGTTTGCGGCGGCAGTTTGGGATTGAGTACAATTTCTACTATACTTTTTACTACCCCAGTTAGCGGAATTGCCAGGATAACTCCTAACAACCCTCCCACTCTGCCTCCTAACAGCAAAGCTGTGAAAATAATTACCGGACTCAATCCGGTGAGATTGCCCATGATTCGGGGAGCTACTAAATTATCCTTGATTTGCTGGAGACCGATCGCCACTACCAAGACTTGCAGCGCCAGCCACCAATCAATAAACGCTACAATTATACTAACAGTGCCAATTCCCAGGGTGGCTCCGATAAACGGAATTATTTCGGTCAATCCTATAAAGACGGCAAACAACAGAAAAAACGGAACTTGCAGCCACCAAAAAGCCAGACTTAGCGAGATGGCCATAAATAGTCCCAGCAATAACTGTCCCGAGACAAATCGCTGGAGGTTTCGCTCCAAAGTCTCTGTTAAAACATAGCGAATTTCTGGGGAAAAAATGCTGGTCAAACCCTGCCACACTCTTTGCCCGTCTAGGAGCATATAAAAGGAAATAACCACAATAAAAATTAAGTCCAAAAACCAGTTAACAGTACCTACAACTAAGCCTAAACCGGTACCGGCGATCGCCTGGACTTGTCCCTGGACTCTAGCTGACAGTTGCTGCTCCAATATTTGCACGTCAAAGGGTAAATTGCGCTCGGCACTCCAGGCTTGAAATTCACTTAGCTGCTGCCGCCCCGACTCCAGCAATTCCGGGAACCTCACCCCCAACTGGCTCGCTTGGCCCAACAGCGGCGGCACAATAGTTAAACCGATTACGACGACTATCACACCTGCTGTTAAATAAACCAATCCCGCAGCTACTCCCCGCGGCAAAAATACTTGCAGTCTTGCTACTGCATAATTTAATAAAAATGCAATGAGTCCCGCTGTTACTAAAATGCTGACCAGTTCTCCAACATAACTGATAGCAGTCAGGGTAAACCATCCCGTCACTAGCACTAGCAACCAAGTAATTAGAAACTGTTGGACGGGAGAAAAGACACTATTCATTGTGATTTTTGTCAATTAAATTGATACAACTTCCTGAGCCGATCTGCAGTATTCTAGAATAAACACATTAGAGTATAGATTAGCAACAATCAGTTCAAGATTAGACAGAATTCTCTCAACATTGATGAGTTGGTGAGGGCAAAACCGCCGCCTGACAGACTATGCCAGTCCGATCGACCCCACGATCGGGAATGACGCTAATATTCAGTATGCCCCGGAGGCAGATCGAATTAAATGTCGATCGAACAAACTTCGATCGAAATCGCCCGCAATGCGGTAAAACGGCGCCACACTCACCCAAAAGGAGGAAGCGCAACTGCTGGCGCCGTTGGCTAAAATGAATCAGATACTATCGTAATCTTTCTTTACAATATAAAAAACCCAAAGGTTAATACCGGCGAGAGGAACTACCGTGACAAATCAAGTTTTTTCAGAAGCGGAAGAAAAGAAACCCCTTCCCCCCGTGCAGAGCGGACGCGACAAGAACTCAGTAGAAAATGCGCCTGAAAGTGGGGTATCAGACCGCTCTCGCTGGCAATTCTCTACTGAGGAAGATGAACCAGAAGTTGCCCTAGAAGTTCCAGAAATGGAGGAGGAACAATCTGAAGTTTTGGAACTAGAAGAGCCAGAAGCTTCGCCCAGCAAAGGACTCAGGTGGCCTACCATGTTGGCGGGCGCAGGCATTGGCGTGGCTGCAACGCTGCTAGCAGTACAGTTGACTGGGGGCAAGCAGAATGCGCGTCCTGCAGTTCCCATGCCATCGGCAACTGTGCAGGCGACGGCTCAGACTGTGACAGTGGCGCCTGTGGAATCTGCCCAGGTGGGTGAAACTCTGGAAGCGACGGGCACCGTGGTGGCCTACGACTTGCTGCCGGTGTTGCCACAGGCCAACGGTTTGCAAATCAAGCAGGTTTTGGTCAAGGAAGGGGATGCTGTAGAAAAAGGCCAGACGATGGCGGTTTTGGACGATTCGGTGCTGCGACAGCAAATTGCCGAAGCGGTTGCTGGAGTACAATCTGCTAATTCTACGGTAGAACAAGCCCAAGCTCAGGTGCAGCAAGCTCAGTCTACCCAACAAGAAGCCCAAGCCGGCGTCGCTCAAGCCCAAGCTGGCGTTGAAAAAGCCATCGCTGACGCAGCGCAAGCCAAAACAGCAGTCGGCCAGGCTAGGGCCGGTGTGGAGCAAGCTAAAGCTGGTGTCACTCAAGCTAAAGCCGGCATTGCCTCGGCCCAGGCTAAATTAGATCAAGCTCAAAGAGAAGTAAATCGCACCCAAGATTTAACCTCTCAGGGAGTAATTAGCCAGCAAGATTTGGAAAGACGCAAGACGGAACGCCAGACTGCTGTTCAAGACTTGAACAAAGCTAAAGCTGATTTGAATACAGCTTTGGAAGAACAGAATAAAGCAGCGGAAGAAGTGCGATCGGCTCTTGCTAAAGTAGCTACTGCTGAAGCTAATATCAGTACGGCTAGAGCGGCCCTCAGCAGCGCTCGCGCTAAAGTGAATACGGCCGGAGCGAGTGTCAGCAGTGCCAGAGCAAATGTCGGAAATAATGCAGCAAGTGTCCGCAGTAATGCTGCACAAGTCAAACAGTTACAAACTCAACTAGAACAAACTATTGTTCGAGCACCTGATAGCGGTACTGTTGCTGAAAGAATTGCTCGAGTCGGAGATGTTTCTTCGGGAAATCAAAAACTATTTTCGATTATTCGGGGAAACAAGCTGGAACTACAATTGAAAGTGCCGGAAACTCAGGTTTCGCAAGTGCGGCCGGGAACAGCGGTGCAGATTACTTCGGATTCTGACAAGCGGATTAAGTTGTCAGGAACTGTGCGAGATATTTCGCCGCTGGTTGACCCGCAAAATCGGCAAGCTACGGTGAAGATTGATTTGCCGCCAAGCGAGTTTTTGCGATCGGGTATGTTTTTGCGCGCATCTGTTTCGACGGCAACGGCTCAAGGTTTGAAAGTCCCCGCTAAAGCTATTTTGCCGCAATCTGACGGCAGTTCTATGGTTTACAAACTTGTGGGTGAGGATAAGGTGCAGGCTCAACCGGTGGAAGTTGGGGAAATTTCTGGGGGTGCTGTGGGCGATTTGACTGCTGCTAAGGTTCAGGTTAAAAAGGGTTTGAAGGCGGGCGACCGGGTGGTTATTGCTGGGGCAGGTTATCTGAAGGATGGCGATCGGGTTAAGGTTGTTAAATAGTTATTGGTTATGGGTTGTTTTGAGGTTGGTGTCTTTTTTTAACCGCAGATTAAGGCAGATAAACGCCGATGAACGCAGATAAGTAATTGCTAATTCCTTATGCGAAATTATGTCTTTTAATATTTCGGCTTGGTCGATCAAACAGCCTGTCCCCACGATTGTTTTATTCTTGGTTCTGACAATAGGGGGTTTACTATCATTTCCGCTTTTAGGTATTGATGATTCGCCTAATATTGATGTGCCTTCTGTTTCGATATCTGTTAGCCAACCGGGGGCAGATCCAGCAGAACTTGAATCTCAAGTCACGAAAAAAGTAGAAGATGCTGTGGCGGGTTTGGGCAATATTGACCACATTATCTCTACAGTTAATGATGGTTCTTCTAATACTACAGTTAACTTTTTATTGGGCACAAATAGCGATCGCGCTACTAATGATGTCCGCAATGCGATCGCCCAAATCCGCCAAAGCTTGCCCCAAGACATTAATGACCCGGTTGTCAAGCGAGTGGAATTTGCTGGCAGTTCTATTATGTCTTACGCGGTTGTTTCGGACCGCAAAACTGTAGAAGAGTTAAGCGAATTAATTGACCAAAATATTAGCCGCGCTCTCCTCTCTGTCAAAGGTGTCGCTCAAGTGCAGCGCATCGGAGGCAGAGACAGGGATATTCGAGTGGATTTAAACCCGGAACAACTGCAAAGTCTCGGTATTACAGCTACTCAAGTTAATGACCAAATTCGTAATTTTAATATCAATTTACCGGGCGGCAGAACTGAAATTGGCAATTCCGAGCAAACAGTCCGTACCCTCGGCAGTGCTAAAACTATTGAACAGTTGAAAGCTTATCAAATTACTTTGCCTAAAGGCGGTTTTGTGCCGCTTTCGAGTTTGGGAGAAGTTGCTGAAGGCTATGCAGAAGCTCGTCAGGCGGCGCGACTTAACAACAAACCTGTGGTGGCTTTTTCTATTCTCCGCAGTACCGGCAGCACTCTGGTAACTGTGGAAGAAGCGGTGCGGGAAACTGTTAAAAAACTGGAAAAAACTTTGCCGCCTGATGTGAAGCTGGAACTTATTTATACTTTGGCTGACCACATCCGAGATTCTTATGAAGCTTCTATAGATGCTTTGATTTTGGGGGCGGCTTTAGCGATAATAACTATTTTAATCTTTTTGCGGGATTGGCGGGCAACTTTAATTGCTTCTGTTGCCTTACCGCTTTCGGCAATTCCTACTTTTGCTGTGCTCCGGCTTTTGGGCTACACCCTCAACGGTATGACTTTGTTGGCGCTGTCGCTGGTGGTGGGCATATTAGTAGATGATGCGATCGTCGAAATTGAGAATATTGAACGGCACGTCGGGATGGGGAAAACTCCCTATCAGGCTTCTTTGGATGCTTCTGCTGAAATTGGTTTGGCTGTTGTTGCTACTACGATGACGATTGTTGCGGTGTTTGCGCCGGTGGCTTTTATGCCGGGAATCCCCGGTCAGTTTTTTCGACCTTTTGGGGTGACTGTTTCGGCATCGGTGTTATTTTCGCTGTTGGTAGCTCGAACTGTAACTCCGATGATGGCGGCTTATTTGTTTAAGGATAAAGGACACCATCAGGAACTCAAAAAAGACCAACTTTCTTATCAGTACCGCCGACTTTTGACTTGGGCGCTGAAGCATCGGGCGATCGTCCTAATTTTAGCGGTAGCTTTGTTTTTCGGCAGCGTTCAATTAATACCTTACATTCCGACAGGTTTTATCGATCGCGATGATACGGGACTTTCGACTGTCTCTATTGAATTGCCTCCGGGTTCTACTTTGCAGCAGACAGATTCAGCAGTGCAGCAAGCAACTCAATTGTTGCTGGCTCATCCAGCCGTAGAGAGCGTTTTGGAGACTGAAGGTGCTCCGACAGTATCGGGGGGCCCAGGTTCGGGCGGCGGGGGCGCTAGCGGGGTGAATACAGCCAGTCTTTACGTGAAATTGAAACCCGCCGACAAGCGGATCGGACAACAGCGTTTTGAGGAGGAAATGCGGCCGAAATTGCGGGATGTTCCCGGTGTGCGGCTGAGTTTTGCTCAAGGGCGTGTGGGCGGTAAAAAGCAAATGTCGATCGTCCTAAAAAGCGAAAATGCCGAGGCTTTAACTAAAACTGCTGAAAGTCTCACGCAACAAATGAGGCAACTTCCGGGACTGATTGAGGTACAGTCTAGCGCGAGTTTGGTGAAGCCGGAGATTTTGGTGAAACCCGATCCGAATCGGGCGGCGGATCAAGGTGTATCGGTGCAGCAAATTGCTCGAACTGCATCTCTGGCAACGATTGGTGATATTGACTCGAATCTTGCTAAATTTGATTTGCCGGACAGACAAATTCCGATTCATGTAATGTTGGTGCCACAGTTTCGCAGCGATATCGAAACGATTAAGAATCTGCAAGTACCGGCGAAAAATAATACTTTGGTGCCGTTGAGGGCGGTGGCGGATATTGCTTTGGGCAGCGGACCTTCTCAGATCGATCGCTACGACAGAGCTCGTCAAGTATCTGTAGAGGGGAATTTGTTGCAGGGTACGACTTTGGGAGAAGCTTCCGCTGCGGTGAAGAAATTGCCTGCAATGAATCCTCTACCTCCGGGCGTTGAACAGGAATCGTCGGGAGATGCGAAGGTGATGCAGGATGTGTTCAGCGGTTTTGCCGGGGCTCTGGGAACGGCGGTACTGTTTATTTATTCTGTTTTGGTGCTGCTGTTTGCCAATTTTCTACATCCGGTGACGATTATGGCGGCTTTGCCTTTGTCTCTGGGTGGGGCGCTGCTGGGACTTTTGGTGGGACAAAAGTCTCTCGGGCTGTACGCTTTGATTGGTGTGGTTTTGCTGATGGGAATTGTGACGAAAAATTCGATTTTGCTGGTGGATTACGCGATTATGAATCAGCAGGAAGGTAAGCCGATGTATGAGGCGACGCTGGATTCGGGGGTGGCGCGGTTGCGGCCGATTTTGATGACGACGATCGCGATGATCGCTGGGATGGTGCCAATTGCTCTGGGAATTGGCGCCGGTTCGCAAACTCGCAGCCCGATGGCGATGGCGGTAATTGGCGGTTTGATGACTTCTACGCTGCTGACTCTGGTGGTGATTCCGGTGATTTTTACTTACATGGATGGTTTGCAAATCTGGATTTTTAATCGGATGCGGGGGAAGAAAAGAGGGGAAGGGCGATCGATTCGGTTGTAGATAATTGGGCGATCGAAATCAATTTTAGTAAGTATAAGCTGTGGCGCATTTAAATTGCATATTCTCGGCGGGCGGGACACCCCACAATAGTTTGATTGTTTTTTGACATACAATTTAAATGCCGCAACAGCTTATTACCTCATTTAGGATTAAATATGACTGACGCATGGGAACCCAGAAACCGTTTTTTTTGGCCCAGAAGACGCGTTACAGCCCACACAAACGGGCAAAAAACCCGGTTTCTTGAGTTTTGATGCGTAGTACGATCGGTTTTAAATTCCAGATGTTTTGAGATGGTAATCATAGCATTTTTAGTTGCCAATAAAACAAAATTTCTCTAAAAAAGTTTTGTGGAAAATTTGCATAATTTTGCGGAAGAAGGCCTGATAGTTAATTAAGGCTTGGTGCTGATGTAAAAATCGCCCTTGCCTGTTTACACTCATCAGTAAAAAACATTGGCAGTATTGACTGGTACATCCTCAAATGACAATCTCACAGGCACTGCCGGTGATGACAACATCTCAGGCTTAGAAGGCAATGACACTTTAGTTGGCTTAGATAGCAACGACACCTTGCGAGGCGGTGCAGGAAACGACAGCCTCAGTGGGGGTGGGGGCAATGACTCCCTGATTGGCGACATTGGCACTGACACGCTAGATGGGGGTGTCGGCAATGACTTTCTAGATGCAACTGGTAGCCTGACCGGTGGCGATGGAGATGACACCCTGCAAAGCTTTGGGATTAGCACCTTGGATGGCGGTGCGGGCAATGACTTTCTCAGTGGTGGTGGTAACAGCATGATAGAAGGTGGTGCCGGCGATGATACCCTCAGTGCCGGATTTGGCAGTGGGAATGTGGTGCGAGGCGGTGCAGGTAACGATCGCTATTTAATGCAAAATAACGGGCAGAA
Source organism: Microcoleus sp. AR_TQ3_B6 (assembly GCF_036702785.1). Lineage (NCBI taxonomy): Bacteria > Bacillati > Cyanobacteriota > Cyanophyceae > Oscillatoriales > Microcoleaceae > Microcoleus > Microcoleus sp. AR_TQ3_B6. The sequence goes on from NZ_JAUBVJ010000005.1 coordinate 98,328, forward strand.
TCAAGTTCAAATTCAGGATACAGGTGGCATCGATCGCTTAGACTTTGTTGATTTTAGCAACGATCTCAGTACCAGCCCTACGCTGTCGCTGTCGCTGTCCTCGGGAAATACAGGCTTGGCCCGACAAGGCACGAGTTTAGCGATTGACATCAACAAAGACGGCATCGTCAGGGCAGCCGATGACATTGTAATTTCGGACTTTTTCGGTGCATCGGCGACTGTCGAAGGTGCTGGGTTTATCGAAACAGTGGGCAACTTCTCTGGTAGCCAGATTCTGGCTGCTAATTTACCAGAGGCGACTTCAGCACCAGGAACCAATCCCATCACCGGAACAGCAGGCAATGATAACCTCACAGGCACTATCGGTGATGACAACATCTCAGGCTTAGAAGGCAATGACACTTTAGTTGGCTTAGATAGCAACGACACCTTGCGAGGCG